>NZ_JBSFUB010000090.1:0-28099 GCF_053591575.1 Streptomyces altiplanensis
GAGCTTGGCCAGGGTGCGGCTGAGGAGGCGGGAGACCTGCATCTGGGAGACGCCCAGCTCGGCGCCGATCCCGGCCCGCGCCCCAGGCTGCGGCGTGGGGCCCTGGCGGGCTGGGCGGGGACGTCGGTGGGCGGCATCGCGGGTCCAGGTGCGGGAAAAGAAGCAGGGGCAGCGCAGGCTACCTCCGGTACGGTCAGCGGCCGCGCAGGCGCCGTACGAGAATGCTCGCGTCGCCGCGCGACTCCAGGTCCGCGAGTACGACGGCGACCGCTTCCCGCACGATCCGGCCGCGGTCGACGGCAAGCCCGTGCTCACCGCGCAGCACCAGCCGCGCGTGCTCCAGGTCCATCAGTTCCTCGGCCGAGACGTAGACCGTGATCTTCTCGTCGTGCCGTTCGCGGCCGCTGGGACGGCGGTTCGCCCCGCGTCCGCCCCGGCGCCGCGGCTGGGCGCCCGTGGCAGGGGCCGCAGAACGCTGCTGGGAGGGCTGCTGCGAGGCCGGCTGGCCCTCCGGCGCGCGGCGGGCCTTGGCGGCGGCAGCGGCCGCCTGGTCGCCCTCCACGGCCCGGCTGCGGTGCCCGCCGGCCTCCGCGTCGGCGGCGGTGTGCTCAGCCGCGTCACCGGAGCCGGAGCCGGCAGAGCCCCGGGGCGGCGCGCCCTCGGACTGCTCGGCCGCCGTCGTGGGGTCGCTCTCCGCCGCGGGACCGGGCACACGCGCCTCGCCGCCCGCGGGCGGGCGGCGCGGGGACGACGACTGAAGCGCCATCCCCCCGGTCGTGCGGAACAGTTCGTCGGCCCCCGGCAGACTCACTCGGCGTGACACCGGGCGAGCACCTCCCTGGCGAGCTGGCGATAAGCGGCCGCACCGACCGAGTTGGAGGCGTACGTCGTGATCGGCTCACCGGCGACCGTGGTCTCCGGGAAGCGGACCGTACGCCCGATCACCGTGTGGTAGACGTGCTCGTCGAAGGCCTCGACGACCCGCGCCAGCACCTCACGGCTGTGCACCGTGCGGGAGTCGTACATCGTGGCGAGGATGCCGTCGAGCTCCAGGTCGGGGTTGAGCCGCTCCTGGACCTTCTCGATCGTCTCGGTCAGCAGGGCCACGCCCCGCAGCGCGAAGAACTCGCACTCGAGCGGCACTATCACCTTGTGGGCCGCCGTCAGGGCGTTCACGGTGAGCAGACCGAGCGAGGGCTGGCAGTCGATCACGATGTAGTCGTAGTCGGCCATCAGCGGCTTGAGTGCCCGCTGAAGTGTCGACTCGCGGGCCACCTCGCTGACCAGCTGGACCTCGGCCGCCGACAAGTCGATATTGCTCGGCAGCAGGTCCATGTTGGGCACCGCGGTCTTCAGGAGGACCTCGTCGGCCGACATGCCCCGCTCCATGAGCAGGTTGTAGACCGTGAGGTCGAGCTCCATCGGGTTCACGCCGAGCCCGACCGACAGGGCTCCCTGCGGGTCGAAGTCGACGAGCAGGACCCGTCGGCCGTACTCCGCGAGGGCCGCACCCAGATTGATCGTGGACGTCGTCTTGCCGACGCCGCCCTTCTGGTTGCACATGGCGATGATCTTCGCGGGGCCGTGGTCGGTCAGCGGGCCCGGGATCGGGAAGTACGGCAGCGGCCGTCCGGTCGGGCCGATGCGCTCGCGGCGCTGGCGGGCAGCGTCGGGGGCGAGGGTGGCCGCGTACTCGGGGTCGGGCTCGTACTCTGCGTCGGGATCGTAGAAGTGCCCCTCGGGCACCTCGTCGAAGTCGGCGAAACGGGTGGTGGACTTGTCCCCACTCTGGTCGCCGGCCATGGCGTTCACGTGTAGGCCGTCCATGCTCTGGTGGGCTGTCGTCATGTGCTGATGGGTGGCGAAGGTGCGGACAGCGACGGAGCCGACAGCCTGGAGCCCCGACGGGTCCTGGCTCCGCGCAGGCATCCCTGGTTGACCACCCCCGGGAGTAAATGTCGACTCATTCACAAGTCGTCTTACCTCCTTGGACGTGACCAGGAAACTTATCGATAGGTCAGCGTGGCACCATGCCGACGATTGGCGACTCTATGGCGTGTCACCGGTCCGCAGCAACACAATCCGCCGGACCCGGCCCGATGTGTCGGCAATGGAACACCCCTGTGTCAAGGGTGCGCGGGCGGCAAACCGGGGCACGGGCCACGCGTTTCACAGGGTCGCGAAACGGTTAAAGTGTTACGTTCGCGGCGAGTTGAACAAGTCCTCGAACGCAGCCGGACACGCATCCGGCCGGACCTTGTCGACAAGGTCCGGCCGGATGCGTGAGGTTGACGACTTTTGTTGACGCGTCAGGCGAGGAGCGTGCCCAGCTCGACGTGCGGCAGCTCGTGGGCCTCGGCGACCTCGCGGTAAACCACCTGGCCGTCATGGGTGTTGAGACCCTTGGCGAGGGCGGCGTCGCGGCGCAGCGCCTCGACCCAGCCGCGGTTCGCGAGCTCCACGATGTACGGCAGCGTGGCGTTCGTCAGCGCGTACGTCGAGGTGTTCGGGACGGCGCCCGGCATGTTGGCGACGCAGTAGAAGACCGAGTTGTGGACGTTGAACGTCGGCTCGGCGTGCGTCGTCGGGTGCGAGTCCTCGAAGCAGCCGCCCTGGTCGATCGCGATGTCGACAAGAACACTTCCGGGCTTCATCTTGGCGACGAGCTCGTTGGTGACGAGCTTCGGGGCCTTCGCGCCGGGGATGAGCACGGCGCCGATGACGAGGTCGGCCTCGACGACGGCCTTCTCCAGCTCGTAGGCGTTGGAGACGATCGTCTTCACCTTGGTGCCGAAGACCTTGTCGGCCTCGCGCAGCTTGTTGATGTCACGGTCGAGCAGGGTCACGTGGAAGCCCATGCCGACGGCGATCTGGGTGGCGTTCCAGCCGGAGACGCCGCCGCCGATGACGACGGCCTCGCCGGCCGCCGTACCCGGGACGCCGCCCGGCAGCACGCCGCGGCCGCCGACCGAGCGCATCAGGTGGTACGCGCCGACCTGCGGGGCCAGCCGGCCCGCGACCTCGGACATCGGGGCGAGCAGCGGCAGGGCGCGGTTCGCGGTCTCCACCGTCTCGTACGCGATCGCCGTGGTGCCGGACTCCAGCAGGGCGTCCGTGCACTCGCGGGAGGCGGCGAGGTGCAGGTAGGTGAAGAGCGTCTGGTCCTTGCGGAGGCGGTGGTACTCCTCGGCGATGGGCTCCTTGACCTTCAGCAGCAGGTCAGCGGTGGCCCAGACCTCGTCCGCGGTGGCCAGGATCTGCGCACCGGCGGCGACGTACTCGCCGTCCGTGATCGAGGATCCGGCGCCGGCGTTCTGCTCGACGAAGACCTGGTGGCCGTGGCGCACCAGCTCGTGCACTCCGGCGGGGGTGATGGCCACCCGGAACTCGTTGTTCTTGACCTCGCGGGGGATGCCGACCTTCACGTCGATCACGGTCCTTGGCTCAGGGGAATAAAGGGGTCAATGCCATACATACCCAGGTACGCACGGCACACCCGGGGAACACCGCAATATGACGCGGCAGAGCCAGTCTAATGAAGGATTTCCAGCTGTCTAGCCTTACAAAGCATCAATCTCCCAGCGAACCACTGCGGATTTCGTAGGCAGAACCCTCTTCTTCAAGCAGTCTTTCCGCAGTGGCCCTGTGCAGCCGCGCGGCCGCCGGGTCCCCCAGCCTGTCGAGCGTGTCCGCGAGCCTCAGCTCCAGCGCCGCGTGCAGCCGCACGTCGTCGGCCCGGCGCGCCCACTCGACGGCCTCGCGGCACGTGCGCAGCGATTCCTCGGGCCGGCCCGCGTACTCCTGCACCCGCGCGACTTCGCTCAACGCCCGCGCGTGACCCGGCAGATCGCCGGCCCTGCGGTGCCCCGCCGCCGAAGCCCGCCAGTTGCGCAGCGCCTCGCCGTAACGGCCCGCATAGGTGTGTACGGTCCCGAGCCGCCCGTACAGCCGCGCCGCGTCGGCGTGCTCTCCGCGCGTCAGCCGCTGTTCGAGCGCCCGGCCGTACCAGTCGGAGGCGCGTGACCAGTCGCCCAATTCCTGATATGTCCCCCCTACGGATTCCATCGCGCGGCCCGTCGCGTACGGGTCGCCGGCCGCCCGGCCCGCGTCCAGCGCCGCCCGGTAGCGCGTCAGCGCCTCCTGCGTGCGTCCGGTCCGCGCGTCCAGGTCGGCGAGGTTCAGCAGCGCGGCGGCCTGTTCGCGGTGCAGACCGCACCGCTCGGCCACATCGAGTACGAGCCGGTGCAGCCCGTACAGCTCGGGGGCCGCGGCTTCGGGGCCCCGGTGCGCCACCAGCGCCCGCACCAACGCGGCCACCAGCCGGCGCGCCAGGGTGTCGAGTTCACCGTCCTCCACCGCGACCCTGGCGGAGGCGAGCAGCGCGGGCTGCCGGACCCGCAGCCACTCGGCGGCGGCCGGGACGTTGGGGAAGCGCAGCGCGCGCGGCAGCCCCGACAGCTTCTTGCGGGCCGGGGAACCGTCGGGCTCGGTGACCGCCCGGCAGGACTGGAGCCGGCGTACGGTCCGCTCCAGCATCCTGGCCCGGGCCAGCTGCACCTCGGCGGGCCGGTCCAGGTCCTCCATCAGCGCCTTCATCATGGGCGCGAGGCAGCCGGGCACCCCGTACTGCGGGCCGGTCTCCCGCTCCCGGCCCGTCTGCCTCCTCAGCAGGCCGAGCGCGACGAAGTCGTCCAGTGCCGTCTGGGCGCCGGAGACCGAGCAGCCGGCCAGCGCGGAGGCGGTGTGCGCGTCCACGAGACCGGCGGGCGCCAGGGCGAGCAGGCGCAGCATCCGCGCCGTGGGCTGCGGCAGCGACTCGTACACGAACCGGAAGGCGCGGGCGAGCGGCCTGGCCCCGGTGGGCTGCGCGGGATCGACCGGGATGTCGTGCAGCCGCTTGGTCACGTCGGAGACCGACGCCTTGGGGCTGGCCGCGAGCCAGCCGCCGATCAGCGCCAGCGCGGCGGGCTGCCCCCCGCACTCCTCGGCGAGCGTGTGGGCCGCCGTGGGGTCGACGGTGATCCTGACCGCCCCCGTGGAGCGGGCCAGGAACTCGACGGCGGAGCCGGTGTCCAGGCCGCCGATCGTGCAGGGCCGGACGCCGGGGATACCGGTGAGCGGGCCCCGGGCCGTGGCCACGACCAGGCAGTCCGGGTTGTCGGGCAGCAGCGGATCGACCTGCTCGGCGTCGGCGGCGTCGTCGAGGACCAGCAGGACACGTCGTACCGCGAGCGCCTCGCGCACCAGCTCGGACAGCTCGTCGTCCCCGGCCCCGGGCGGGGCGGCGATCCGGAGGTCGTCGAGCAGCGCGCGGGCCGTGCGCTCGGTGGGCACGCGCTCGCCGCCCGGGTCGGTCAGCCGGGCACGCAGCACGCCGCCGGGGTAGTCGCCGGCGAGGCTCGCGGTGAGTTCCCCGGCGAGGGCGGTGCGCCCGGAACCCGGGCGCCCCGCGATCAGCAGCACGCGCGCCCCCGGCGCCTTGCGGCCGGCGAGGGTGTCGAGCCCGGCCCGCTCGATGTCGGCCCGCAGCTCCTTCAGCTCGCGCGCTCTGCCGAAGAACTCGCCCGTCGCCCGCCCTGCCGCGGAACCCGCCGCCGTGCCGCTGGTGTCCACCGCCTGATCCGTCACGGGCCACGCTCCCGTCCGCCTGCGCACAAGCCCGTCCGCGTCTGCGGCCGGGAACTTCGAGCGTAGTTCACTCTCTGCTACGGACCGTGCGGAGCGCGGCGAGGGCGTCCCCCGATCGGATCAGCAGATTTTCACTCCCCGCCCCGGTTCGGGGGCATGGCGGGGCGGGGCGGGGACGAAGAAGTCCCGCAGGCCGGTCTAGGCGTCGAAGGGGCGCGCCGGCCACGGCGTGCCGGCCGGGCGGAGCGCGTCGACCCCGTCACCGGCGAGCGCGGCCGTCAGCGCGAGAACGCCCGTCACCAGGCAGGTGTTGTGCAGGTCCCCGGCCAGCACGCCCCGCACGAGCTCCGGGAGCGGGACCCGCGCGTGCTCCATGTCCGCCTCCTCCTCCTCGACCAGGAAGCGCTCGCCCTCGGCCTCGGAGAGACCGCTGGCGAAGAAGATCCGTACGGCCTCGTCGCATCCTCCCGGCGTGGGGTAGATGTCGGCCAGCACCCGCCAGTCCTCGGCCTTGACGTGTGCCTCTTCGTAGAGCTCGCGCTGAGCGGCGCTCAGCGGATTCTCGCCGGGTACGTCGAGCAGGCCCGCCGGGATCTCCCAGAGCCGCTGGCGCACGGGGTGCCGGTACTGGCGGATGAGCAGGACGCGGTCGTCGTCGTCGAGGGCCAGGACCGCCACGGAACCGGGGTGGACCTGGTAGTCGCGGCGTACCACGGTGCCGTCGGGCATGACCACGTCGTCGGTGCGGACACTCGTCTTGTTGCCCGTGAAGGGAACCACGGTCGCGGTGACCTGCCACTCCTCGGGGGTGTCCTTGATGGCCATGAAACGTCCTCCCAAAGCAGAAAGCAGAAAGCCGGGGTACGGGCCCGAAAGGCCCGTACCCCGGCAACCGTATCTCTTGCGCCTACTTGCCGGTCTTGCCGGTCTTGCGCTCCACGGCCGCCTTCACCAGGCCCGCGAAGAGCGGGTGCGGGCGGGTCGGGCGGGAGCGGAGCTCGGGGTGCGCCTGGGTGGCGACCAGGTAGGGGTGCACCTCGCGCGGGTACTCGACGTACTCGACGAGCTTGTTGTCCGGGGACGTGCCGGAGAAGACGATGCCCGTCTTCTTCTCCAGCTCCGCGCGGTAGGCGTTGTTCACCTCGTAGCGGTGGCGGTGGCGCTCGTCGACGTAGGGCTGGTCGCCGTAGACCTCACGGACGATCGAGCCCTCGGCGAGCTTCGCCGGGTACAGGCCCAGGCGCATGGTGCCGCCCAGGTCGCCCGCGCCCTCGACGTACGCGAGCTGCTCCTCCATGGTGGAGATCACCGGGTGGGCGGTCGCCGCGTCGAACTCGGTGGAGTTGGCGTCCGCGATGCCCGCCAGGTTGCGCGCCGCCTCGACGACGATGCACTGGAGGCCCAGGCAGAGGCCGAGCAGCGGGATCCTGTTCTCGCGGGCGTACTGGATGGCGCCGACCTTGCCGTTGACGCCGCGCTCGCCGAAACCGCCGGGGATGACGATCGCGTCGACGTCCCCGAGCTGCTTCTCGGCGGCCGCCTGCGTCTTGCAGTCGTCGGAGGTGACCCACTTGACCTTGACGCGGGCCTTGTTGGCGAAGCCGCCGGCGCGCATGGCCTCGGTCACCGACAGGTAGGCGTCGGGCAGGTCGATGTACTTGCCGACGAGCGCGACCGTGACCTCGTGGTCGGGGTTGTGGACGCGGTCCAGCAGGTCCTCCCACTGGGTCCAGTTCACGTCGCGGAACGGCAGGTCCAGCTTGCGGACGACGTACGCGTCCAGGCCCTCGGTGTGCAGCACCTTCGGGATGTCGTAGATCGACTTGGCGTCGATCGCGGCGACCACGGCGGCCTCGTCGACGTCGCACATCAGCGAGATCTTGCGCTTGATGGACAGCGGCACCTCGCGGTCGGCGCGCAGCACGATGGCGTCCGGCTGGATACCGATGTTGCGCAGCGCCGCGACCGAGTGCTGCGTCGGCTTGGTCTTCAGCTCACCGGACGGGCCGATGTAGGGCAGCAGCGAGATGTGCACGACGAAGACGTTGTCGCGGCCGACCTCGTGGCGGACCTGGCGGACCGTCTCCAGGAACGGCAGCGACTCGATGTCACCGACCGTGCCGCCGACCTCGGTGATGACGACGTCGACGTCGTCGGTCGCCATGCGCCGGATGCGGTGCTTGATCTCGTTGGTGATGTGCGGGATGACCTGGACGGTGTCGCCGAGGTACTCGCCGCGCCGCTCCTTGGCGATGACCTGCGAGTAGACCTGGCCGGTGGTGACGTTGGCCGAGCCGTCGAGGTCGACGTCGAGGAAGCGCTCGTAGTGGCCGATGTCCAGGTCGGTCTCGGCGCCGTCGTTGGTGACGAACACCTCACCGTGCTGGAAGGGGTTCATCGTGCCGGGGTCGACGTTGAGGTAGGGGTCGAGCTTCTGCATCGTGACCCGAAGGCCCCGCGCCTTGAGCAGCGCACCCAGGCTGGAGGCCGTCAGGCCCTTACCGAGGGAGGAGGCGACACCCCCGGTGACGAAGATGTGCTTGGTCGTCATGGATTTGGGCGGCATCGCCAAGAGGGGGCTCCCGTGGTCGCGAGGTGAGGTGCGTACCGGCTGCCGGCCCGGAGTGCGGGTGGTGCCGTCGCTGCGGTTTCGGGGCCCCTGAATCTCACAGACTGGCCACCGGTCCACGGGGTACCAGGGTATCAGCGACGGAAGGAGGCCGCTTCCGGCCACACGCCGCATCGTCCGCGACCGGCGACTCACCCTTGGCTCGCCCGTTCGGCCGACCGGTGTTGCCGGTACCGTCGCGCAGAGCACTTGGACGCGACGTATCCTGCTCTGATACATCGCTGCGAGCCGGCCGGCGAAGGCACCATCATCGCCCGCTCCCGGGACCAAGAGCTCGTCGAGAATCCCCTGACCGCAAGTGCCCCTTAGAGGGCGGACGTGGCCGTTCGACTGGAGATTGCAACGTGGCCGGGCGCATCGAGGACTACGCACTCATCGGAGACATGCAGACAGCGGCGCTGGTCTGCAGGGACGGCACGGTCGACTGGCTGTGTCTCCCGCGCTTCGACTCACACGCCATTTTTGCCGGGATCCTCGGCACCGAGGAACACGGATTCTGGCGGATCGGCCCCGCGCACGCGGCCGAGGCCGGCCCGCCGGCGGCCGACCGCCGCCGCTACCGCGGGGACTCCCTGATCCTCGAATCGGAGTGGGACACCCCGCGCGGCACGGTCAAGGTGACCGATTTCATGCCGCCGCGCGACGGCGCGCCCCAGCTGATCCGGATCGTCGAGGGCGTCAGCGGCCGGGTGCGGATGCGCTCCGCGCTGCGGATGCGTTTCAGTTACGGCCGTGTGGTGCCCTGGGTCCACAAGGTCGAGGCGCGGACGGTCGCCGTCGCCGGGCCCGACTCGGTGTGGCTCGACACCGACGCCGAAACGCACGGCGAGGACCTCACGACGTACTCCGACTTCACCGTCTCGCCCGGTGAGCGGATCGCCTTCACCCTCAGCTGGCAGCCCTCGCACAAGGAGGAGCCGCCGCTGCCGGAGCCCGAGGCCGCGCTGGAGGCGACCGCCGACTTCTGGCGCGACTGGGTCGAGCAGTGCACGTACCACGGGCCCTACCGCGAGCCCGTGGTCCGCTCGCTGATCACCCTGAAGGCGCTGACGTACGCCCCGACCGGCGGCATCGTCGCCGCGCCGACGACGTCGCTGCCGGAGGAGATCGGCGGCGTACGCAACTGGGACTACCGCTACACCTGGCTGCGGGACGCCGCGATCACGCTGTCGTCGCTGCTGCGCACCGGCTACCGCGAAGAGGCGCGCGCCTGGCGCGAGTGGCTGCTGCGGGCGGTCGCGGGCGACCCGGAGAACCTCCAGATCATGTACGGGATCGCGGGTGAGCGGGAGCTGGGCGAGGCCGAGCTGGACTGGCTGCCGGGCTACGAGAACTCGACCCCCGTACGGGTCGGCAACGGCGCCGCGCACCAGTTGCAGCTCGATGTGTACGGAGAGGTCACGGAGGCGCTGCACCTGGCCCACATGACGGGTCTGGCGCGCAACGACTACGCCTCGCTGCTCCAGCTCAAGCTGATCCGCTACCTGGAGACCCACTGGGACCAGCCGGACGAGGGCATCTGGGAGGTGCGCGGCCCGCGCCGTCACTTCGTGCACTCCAAGGTGATGGCCTGGGTCGCCGTGGACCGGACCATCAAGCTGATCGAGATGGGCGACGCGGACGGCCCGATCGAGAAGTGGCGCGAACTGCGCGACGAGATCCACCGCACGGTGTGCGAGAAGGGCTACGACCCGGAGCGCAACACCTTCACCCAGTCGTACGGGTCGAAGGAGCTGGACGCCTCCCTGCTGCTCATTCCGCAGGTGGGTTTCCTGCCGCCCGACGACAAGCGGGTCATCGGCACGATCGAGGCGATCCAGCGCGAGCTGTCCACGGAGGACGGTTTCGTACTGCGCTACCCGACCGCGGGCGAGGACGCGGGCGTGGACGGTCTCGCGGGTGACGAGGGCGCGTTCCTGGCGTGCTCGTTCTGGCTGGCCGACGACCTGGCGATGATCGGCCGGGTCGACGAGGCGCGCGATCTCTTCGAGAAGCTGCTGGGGCTGCGCAACGACCTCGGGCTGCTGGCCGAGGAGTGGGACTCCCGGCTGCAGCGCCAGGTCGGCAACTTCCCGCAGGCCTTCAGCCACGTGCCGCTGATCGACACGGCACTGCGGCTGACGGCCAGTGGTGCGTACGGCGGCTGACCGGGCCGGCCCACCGGTCGCTTCCGGGCGGCGCGGGCTCCCTTCGCCCGCGCCGCCCGGCGCCCGGTCCGCGCACCGCGTGCGTACGGGACGCGGGAGCGCTCCTCAGACGGTCGCGGCCGGCTGACCGGTCTCGCTGTCGTCGGTGCGCTCGGCCGCGTCCTCGAGGACGATCCGGCCGATGACCGCGTAGCGGTCGGGCCGCTTGGCCCTGAGGTGGAAACCGAGTCCGAGGCCGCCGGAGAAGACCAGGCCGACGATCCACGGGATCAGCTCGAAGAAGAGGGAGTCGGCGGCGAGTCCGGCCGCGGTCTCCATGTTGATCACGAGCAGTACGACGACGGCGATCATGCCGATGCCGCCGAGCAGCGGAGCGGTGAAGGTCCTGAACCAGTGCCGGTCCTCCGGGTGGTTCTTGCGGAAGTAGCCGATCACCGCGAACGAGCAGAGCGTCTGGACGACGAGGATCGCCATCGTGCCGAGGATCGCCAGCAGCGTGTACAGGTGGATGTACGGGTCCTCGCCGGCCAGCCAGAAGGCCGCGACCAGGAGCGTGGCGACGGCGGACTGGACGTACGACGCGATGTACGGCGATCCGTGCGCGGGGTGCGTACGGCCGAGGGCGGGGTGCAGGAAGCCCTCGCGGCCGATCGCGTAGAGGTAGCGCGAGGCGCACTGGTGGAACGCCATGCCGCAGGCGAACGAACCGGTGAGCAGCAGCCACTGGAAGGCGTCGACGGCCCAGGCGCCGATGAACGCCCGCGCCGGGTCGAAGAAGAGGTCGAGCGGGGCGGCGGAGGACGAGACCTCGACCGCGCCGTCGAGGCCGTTGCCGGCGATCGTCATCCAGGAGACGTAGATGTAGAAGAGGCCCACGCCGATCACCGAGATCAGGGTCGCGCGCGGGATGACGCGCTTCGGGTCGCGGGACTCCTCGCCGTACATCGCGGTCGACTCGAAGCCGACCCACGACCAGAAGGCGAAGAAGAGACCGAGCCCGGCCGACGTGCCGGTGAAGGCGTTCACGGGGTTGACGGGTTCCACGGGGATGCCGTCCGGGCCGCCGCCCGCGAGCAGCACGGCGGTGGCGACGGCGAAGAGCACGGCGATCTCGGCGACGAGCATGACGCCGAGGGCCTTGGCGGTGATGTTGATGTCGAAGTGCGCGAGGACGCCGGTCACGGCGAGCATTCCGGCGGCGTACACGATCCAGGGAATGCCGACACCGAGCTGGTCGGCGACGGTCGTCTGCCCGAAGTAGGCGAAGATGCCGACGATCGAGGCCTCGAAGACGATGTACGCGAGGACGGCGAGCATCCCGGACGCCATGCCGGCGATGCGGCCGAGGCCGTGCGAGATGTAGCCGTAGAAGGCGCCCGCGGCGGTGATGCGCCTGGCCATGGCGACGTATCCGACCGAGAAGACGGTCAGGACGAGGGTCGCGAAGAGATAGCCGGCGGGGGCACCCGTGCCGTTGCCGAAACCCACGGCGATGGGGAGGTTTCCGGTCATCGCGGTGATCGGCGCCGCGGTGGCGACCGCCATGAAGACCACACCGACCAGTCCGACGGAGTTCGCCTTGAGCCGCTGGACCTCACGTACGGGTTCGTCAGACATGCCGCGCCCTCTCTCTGTGTACGGGGGCGACAGTCTCGGCCCGGGTGACGCAGGCCACAATCGACACCGGGTCACTCAAAAGCCGTGCGGGGGCGACGACTTGTCGGCCCGCGGGACCACGCGGTGTGTCTCGTGACCGCGGGGGGATGTTCCCGGAACGGACACGCGGGTAGCGTCCACCGGATGCGGTGCCTTCCCGGGGCACGGCAGGAACGACGTCACGAGGTACATCTCAGTGGAAACGCAAGGCGGCATCACCGTGCAGCGGGCGCTGGAGCTGCCGGGGCTCCGCGGCGGACTTCCCGAGGTCGTCGCCGGCGCCGACCGGCTGAACCGCACGGTGCGCTGGGTGCACGCGGGCGAGGTGCCGAACATCGCCTCGCTGCTCAAGGGCGGCGAGCTGCTCCTGACGACCGGCCTCGGGCTCGGTACGCGCCCCGCCGAGCAGCGCGCCTTCGTACGCCGCCTCGCGGACCGCGGTATCGCGGCGCTGGTGGTGGAGCTGGGCCCGCGCTTCAGCCGGCTGCCTTCGACGATCGTGGAGACCGCGCGGACGGCCGGGCTGCCGCTCGTGCAGCTGCACCGCGAGGTGCCGTTCGTGTCCGTGACCGAAGAGGTCCACACCGAGATCGTCAACGGCCACTACACCCTTCTGCGGCGCGCCGAGGAGGTCCACCGGCGCTGTACGGAGGCGCTGCTCGGCGGGGGCGGCATCCCCCAGGTCCTCGGCATCCTCGCGGACTTCACCGCCAATCCGGTCTTCCTAGAGACGGCGGACGGGCAGCTGCTGTACGCGGCGGCGCCCGGATCGGGCGAGGCGTGCGCGGACCCCCTCCAAGTGTGGGAGGGCCTGCGCGGTCAGCGGGAGACGCGCGAGGCGGGCCCGCCCGCGAACGGCGTGCTGGTGGACGTACCGGGCGGCGGCCACGGCGCGGGGGCGGTGAGGGCCAGGATCGCCCTGCTCGCGGTCGTGTCGCCCCTTCTGCCCGTCCACCGGATCGCGGCCGAGCGGGCGGCCGGGATCCTCGCGGTCGTCCTGATGCAGGCGCGCCAGGAGGAGGAGCTCGCCGCGCGTGGGCGCGGTGACTTCCTGACGGACCTGGCGGAGGGCCGCATCGCGGCCGAGGACGCGCCCGCGCAGGCCAGGGTGCTCGGCTTCAAACCGGGCGAGGGGCCGCTGCTGCCGGTGGTGATGCGGCTCGCGGCCGAGCTGGCGCCGGCCGGCAACTGGGCGGTGCTGGCGCGGGCCGTCCTGGAAGAGCTCTCGGCTGTCGGCGTGCCGGTCCTCCTCGGCGTACGCCCCGTGGAAGGCCGCGTACCGCTGCTGCTCGGCCTGCGCTCCGAATCGGAACGTACGGCGGTCGCCGACCGGGTGGCCGCCGCGCTGCGCGCCGGGGTGCAGCGGGCCGGCCTGGAGCGCGCGGGCGGCCACTCCCCGGTCGTGGTCGTCGGCGTCGCGGGCAGCTGGGCGGCGGCGTCCGCGGGCCTGCGGCACGCGGCGGAGACGGCCACGGCCGCCCAGGGGCTCTCCGACCGCCCCTGGTACGACGCCCGGCGTCTCGACATCGACCTGCTGCTGTGGCGCCTGCGCGACCATCCGGACCTGGCGGCCTTCGTGGACCGGGCGATCGGCCCGCTCCGCGACCACGACCGGACGTCCCGCCCGCCCCTGCTGCCCACGTTGCAGACGTATCTCGCGCACGCGGGCCGCAAGGCGGAGACGGCCCGCGAGCTGCATCTGAACCGCCAGACCCTCTACAACCGCCTGGCCCGCATCTCCGAGCTCCTCGGCACGGACCTGGACGACCCCCAGACGGTCCTGGCCCTGAGTCTCGCCCTGCGCGCCCGTCGCCACACGGTCCAGGGCACCACCCCGTCCGGCTAACCCTGGCCGGTCAACTCGTCGTACACGCTGAGCACTTGCGCCACGGTCTCGTCCTCGGTCGGCCAGGTCGCGGCCTGCACCCTGCCCGCCTCGGCCAGCCACCGCCGTCGCGCGGGGTCGGCCAGCAGCCGGACGACCGCTCCCGCGAGCGCCTCGCTGTCCCCGTACGGGACGAGTTCGGCGGCGTCGCCGACCAGCTCCGGCACCCCGCCGACCGCTGTGGCGACGAGCGGCACGCCGCAGCGCAGTGCTTCCTGGGCGAGCACGGAACGCGCCTCCCACCGGCTGGCGAGCACCGCGACATCGGCGGCGGCGAGAAGCTCGCCGATGTCGTCACGGCGGCCGATGAGCCGGACGGGCAGCGATTCGTCCTCGATACGCCGCTGGAGGGCGCCACGCTCGCGCCCCTCGCCCGCGACGACCAGGAGGGGCGCGGGGTCGAGGTCGCGCCAGGCCCGGGCGGCGTCGAGGAGGGCCTCGTACCCCCGGCCGCGCACGAGGCTTCCGACGGCCATGACCAACGGCCTTTCCACGGCGCCGAGTTCCGCGCGCGCCTTGCTCTCGGTCGCGTTCACGGGCGGACGCGGCGCGGGCACGGTGACCGGCGCGAGCCGCGCGTCACGCGCACCCCGGCTGCGGGCCCGGGCGACCAGGTCGGACGACGTGCCCAGCACGACCGCGGCCGCCCTGGCGGCCCTGCGCTCCAGCAGCCGCACCACGGGACCGCGCGGACCGTCGGCGTCCGCCCGGGTGTGCCAGGTGACCACGAGGGGGATCCGCCGCCCCTTCAGCGCCAGCGCACTGCGCACGGCGGCGTGCAGCCCATGGGCGTGCACGAGGTCCGCCCCGGCGCAGGCCGCCCGCAGCGCCGCCACGGCCACGGGATCGCTGCGCCGCGGCACGGGGACGAAACTCGCCCCCGAACCACCGAAGTCGTACGGGGCCTCGACCCCCGCGGGAGCGCAGACCGCCACCCGCAGGCCATGCGCGACGAGCCCCGCGGCCAGCGACCTGACGTGCGCGCTGCTGCCCGCGCTGTCGCCGCCGAGGACTTGGACCACGCTCAGCGGCGACTGGCCGTACGGCGGGACCGGGGTGCTGCTCACGTCGGTCGGAGCTCCTGAGTCGGCGTCGAACGGCGGGCGTGCCGCGCACGGGGGCGTGCCGCGCACAGCGGGCGTGCTGCGCCAAGAATGCCAGTCCGTACGTGCGTTCCGGCGCCGCGGAAGGGTCGAACCCCTGGTCGCACTTCACCGGTGTCACCCACATAGGTGATCAACGGTCTCCGTGGAACACCACAGCACGCACGCCGCCGGCGCCCGGTGTCAACGGCCCCGGCGCCCCCGGGCCGGAGGCCGTACAGCAGCGGGGCCGGCGAAGTGAGCGGCGCGGGCGGCCACCACCGCCACCGCGCTACCCGTCGCTCCGCGCCGCCGCCAGCAGTTCCTCCGCGTGCGCCCGGGCCGTTTGGGAGTCCTCCTGCCCGGCCAGCATCCGCGACAGCTCCCGCACCCGGTCCTCGCCCTCCAGCACCGTGACCCCGCTGCGGGTGACCGACCCGTCACTGGTCTTCTCCACCAGCAACTGCCGGTCGGCGAACGCCGCGACCTGCGGCAGGTGCGTCACCACGACGACCTGCGCCGACTTGGCGAGCTTCGCCAGCCGCCGTCCGACCTCGACCGCCGCCTTGCCACCCACACCCGCGTCGACCTCGTCGAACAGGTAGGTCGGCACCGGATCGGACCCGGCGAAGACCACCTCCACCGCCAGCATCACCCGGGAGAGCTCACCGCCCGAAGCGCCCTTGGCGATCGGCCGGGGCTGGGCACCGGGGTGCGGCGCGAGCAGCAGCTCGACCTCGTCGGCCCCGGACGGCCCGTACGCCACCAGCCGCCCGCCGACCTCGACCCCCTCCGGGTCCTCGGCCTGCCGTACGTCGATGGTGACCCGCGCGTGCGGCATGGCGAGCGACGCCAGTTCCTCGGTGACGGCGTCGGCGAATCTCTTCGCCGCCTCCGTGCGCGCGTCGGTCAACGCCTGCGCCAGCCCGGCCAGTTCTTCCCGCAGCGCGTCCCGCTCGGCCGTCAGCTCGCCGATCCGGTCGTCGTCGCCCTCCAGCTCGGTCAGGCGTGCGGAGCCGTCCTGGGCCCACGCGAGCACCGCCCTGATGTCCTCGCCGTACTTGCGCGTGAGCTGGGTGAGCGCGGCCCGTCGCTCCTCCACCGCGGAGAGCCGCAGCGGATCGGCGTCGAGGTCGTCGGCGTACCCGGCCAGTTCCCCCGCCACGTCCCCCAGCAGGATGCCGATCTCACCGATGCGCTCGGCCAGCGCGGCGAGCGCCGGGTCGTGGGCGCGTACGGCGTCCAGCGCCCGGTGCGCCCCGGCGACCAGGGTGGTCGCGTCGACGCTCTCCGGGTCCTCGGGGTTCCCGACGAGCGCGGCGTGCGCGACGGCCGCCGCCGAGGCCAGGGCTTCGGCGTGCCCGAGCCGCTCGGCCTCCGCGGCGAGTTCCACGTCCTCGTCCGCCCGCGGCTCCACCGCCGCGATCTCGTCGAGCCCGAAGCGCAGCAGATCGGCCTCCTGCGCACGCTCACGCGCCCGGGTGGTCAGCTCGTCCAGCTCCGCCACGACGGAGCGCAGCCGCCGGTACGCGGCCGCGTACTTCGTATGGGGGACGGCGACGGCGTCGCCCGCGTACCGGTCCAGCGCCTGCCGCTGCCGGGCCGGCCTCAGCAGGCCCTGCTGATCGGTCTGCCCGTGTACGGCGACGAGGTCGTCGGCCAGCTCCGCGAGGAGCCCCACCGGAACCGACCGCCCGCCCACGTGGGCACGCGAACGCCCCTCGGCCGAGATCGTTCTGCTGACCAGCAGCGCCCCGTCGTCGAGTTCGGCGCCCGCCTCCTGGGCCCGTACGGCGGCGGGCGCGTCGGCGGGCACGGTGATCCGCCCCTCGACGACCGCCGCCTTGGCCCCGATCCGCACGAGGGCGGGGTCGGCGCGCCCGCCGAGCAGCAGCCCGAGACTGGTGACGACCATGGTCTTGCCCGCGCCGGTCTCGCCGGTCACCGCGGTGAACCCCGGTGACAGCTCGACGACGGCATCGTCAATGACGCCCAGCGACCGTATCCGCATCTCCTCCAACACGGACACGACCTTACGAGGTCCTGACCCCACTGTGCGACGGACCCCGCTCCGACACTCCCCCGCGCTGTCCCTCGCTCCCGTGCGCTCCGGCCTCGCTCACCCGCGGAAAACCCGCCCGGGCCCGGGTGATCACCCCGGCGCGCGGCATGCTCTCCCGCCCACCCCCTGAACTCATGAGGCCGGGACGGGCAGGGCCGGCCCTGCGCGGCCGGCGCCCCGCCTTCGCCGCCCGCAGACCCGGACGGCGTGTCCGCGCGCGCGAGCGGCGCGGCCGCGGCCCTCCCGGCCGGTTTGATCTACATGTCGATTTTCGTGGTCGTATCCACCCCGGGCACCGCGTCGGCTCCCCACTCGGCGGGGTGCCGGCCCGATCCCCCGGAACACGGCCTTCCAGACCGTCTGGGCGCCGCCGGTCTGCCTCGCGGACGCGGTGGTGACGACGACGGCGGCCGCTCTGCCGGCGCCCCGCGCTTCTCCCCCGCTCCGCCCGGCCAAGGCCCCCGGCGAGGCGTCGGCCGGCCACCGAGGGCGCATTCCTCGTCCTGGTCCTCTTCCGCGCGGGCTTCGCCGCGCGATCACCACGGCCGGCGCGACGCCGTGGACGCGCCGGAACGGCCGGTGATCAGTGCGGTGCCCCGCGCCATCCCGACACGGGAAGGGCGAACTTGGCGACGAGCCGGTCGGTGAACGACGCGTGGTGCAGCCGCGCCAGCCGCACGGGGACGGCGCCCCGCCGCACCTCCACCCGCGCGCCGGCGGGCAGTTCGACGGTCCTGCGTCCGTCGCACCACAGCACACCGTGCGGCGTGTGCTGCTGCACCTCCACCGCGAGCACCGAGGCCGGCGACGTCACCAGGGGCTTGGCGAACAGCGCGTGCGCGCTGATCGGCACCATCAGCAGCGCCTCCACCTCGGGCCAGACCACCGGCCCGCCCGCCGAGAAGGCGTACGCCGTGGAGCCGGTCGGGGTGGCGCAGACGATGCCGTCGCAGCCGAAACCGGTCACCGGCCGGCCGTCGATCTCCAGGACGACCTCGAGCATCCGCTCGGGCGAAACCTTCTGCACGGCGGCCTCGTTGAGCGCCCAGTCCTCGTGCACCACATCGCCGTTGTTGCGCACGGTGACGTCGAGGGTCATCCGTTCCTCGACCTCGTAGGCACGCGTGACGACCCGGTCGACCACCTTGTCGAGGTCGTCGCGCTCGGCCTCCGCGAGGAAGCCGACGCGGCCGAGGTTGACGCCGAGCATCGGCACCCCGGAGGCGCGCGCGAACTCGGCGCCGCGCAGCAGCGTTCCGTCCCCGCCGAGGACGATCAGCAGTTCACACCCGTCGAGCACGGCGGGCGAGGCTTCCGCCACCAGCTCCACGGACGGCGGCAGCGGCAGGTCGGCCGCCTCCGCCACCAGCACGCGCACGCCGATTCCGCTGCGCAGCAGCCCCTGTACGACCAGTTCCGCACTGCGGATCGCCGCCGGGCGTCCGGTGTGCGCGAGCAGGAATACGGTGCGTGTTCCAGCAGGTCCGTCTGTCGTCGTCGCTGTCGTCGCTGTCAACTCGGCCCCTCCGCCACTGCACGGTCAACATCCGCCGGGTCGAGCTCGGGAGCTCCGGCCCGGAGCCACAGAAAGTACTCGACGTTCCCCGAAGGCCCGGGCAGCGGGCTGGCGGTGACGCCCCGTACGCCCAGCCCGAGCTCCCACGCCTGCCGGGCCACCGCCCGTACCGTTTCGGCCCGGAGCCCGGCGCTGCGTACGACGCCGCCGCTGCCCAGCCGGTCCTTGCCCACCTCGAACTGCGGCTTCACCATCATCACGAGATCGGCGTCCGGCGCGGCACACCGCACCAGCGCCGGCAGCACCAGCCCCAGCGGGATGAAGGACAGATCGCCGACGACCAGGTCGACCGCCTCCCCGTCGATCGTCTCCAGTGTCATTTCCCGCACGTTGGTACGGTCCTTGACGATCACACGTTCATCGGACTGGAGCGACCACGCGAGCTGGCCGTACCCGACGTCGACGGCGACGACCTCCCGGGCCCCGGCCCGCAGCAGCACATCGGTGAACCCGCCGGTCGAAGCCCCGGCGTCCAGCGCCCGCCGCCCCTCGACCTCCAGCCCCAGCGGTACGAACGCCGCCAGCGCGCCGGCCAGCTTGTGCCCGCCCCGCGAGACGTAGTCGGGGTCGTTGTCGTCCTTGAGCACCACCACGGGGGCACTGGTCTCGACCTGCGTGGCGGCCTTGGTCGCGACGGCGCCGCCCACCTTCACCCGCCCTGCGGCGATCAGCTGGCTCGCGTGCTCCCGTGAGCGTGCGAGGTTCCGGCGGACCAGCTCGGCGTCGAGGCGTCGGCGCGCGACTCCTGCCACGTTCGGTTCAGCTCCTGTGGTCGTACGGGGAAAGGGGCGCCGGAGGACCCGGTCGTGCGTCCAGCGCGGTCAGCGCCTCACGCAGCCCCTGGTGTACATCCTCGTACACCGCGATGTGCCCGTCCGCCGGGAGGTCGTCCGCGGCGCCCAGCCGCTCGAGCAGCGCGTCGACAGCGGCGTGCCCGGTGGGGGTGCGCCCGGCCCCGAGCGGCGCCGGTGCGGCCGGGTCGTACACCGCGGCGGCGGCTGCCGCCGTCTCGTCCTCGTCGTTCATGCCCCGACGCTACCCCGAAGGGCTGGGGTACCGTCGGTCCCGATGGCAACGATGGAAGAGTGCCGCGGCGCACTCGGTGAACTCTCGGACAATCTGGCTCGGGCCGACGACGACGGCGTACGCAGCGCCGCCTCGCTCGACCGTTCCCTGAGCTGTCACATCACGGATCTGGACATCACGTTCACCGGCCGTCTCGCGGACGGCCGCATCGACGTACGGGACACGCACGACGGGCCCCCGCGCGAGCGCGCCGAGATCCGCCTGGCCATGACCGGTGACGACCTGGTCGCCATGGTCGGCGGCGAGCTGAACTTCGCGAAGGCCTGGGCCTCGGGCCGGGTGAGGCTGGAGGCCGGTTTCCGCGACCTGATCCGGCTCAGGAAGCTGCTGTAGCCGCCTCAGGAAGCTGCTGTGGCCGCCGCGGCCACCGTCCGGCCGTCGCGCGCCTTCCGCGCCGCGGGCACCACCAGCGGCGTCCCGGTCTCCGGATCGTCGATGACCTGGCAGCGCAGCCCGAAGACCCGCTCCACGAGCTCCGCCGTGACCACCTCGGACGGCGGCCCCTGCGCGATGACCTCGCCGCCCCGCATGGCGATCAGGTGCGTGGCGTAGCGCGCGGCATGGTTCAGGTCGTGCAGTACGGCGACGAGGGTGCGCCCCTGCGTCTCGTGCAGTTCCGCGCACAGGTCGAGCACGTCGATCTGGTGCTGGATGTCGAGGAAGGTCGTCGGTTCGTCGAGCAGCAGCAGCGGCGTCTGCTGGGCGAGGGCCATCGCGATCCAGACGCGCTGGCGCTGCCCGCCGGACAGCTCGTCGACGTAACGGTCGGCCAGTTCGCCGACGCCCGTCGAGGCCATCGACTCCCCGACGATCCGCTCGTCCTCGGGCGACCACTGCCGCAGCAGCCCCTGGTGCGGATAGCGGCCGCGCGCCACCAGGTCCGCGACCGTGATCCCGTCCGGCGCGATGGACGACTGCGGCAGCAGCCCGAGGGTCCTGGCCACCTTCTTCGCGGGCATGGAGCCGATGGCGTTCCCGTCCAGCAGCACCCGCCCCTGCGTGGGCTTGAGCATCCGTGAGAGGGCGCGCAGCAGCGTCGACTTGCCACAGGCGTTCGGCCCGACGATGACCGTGAAGGAGTTGTCGGGTATCTCGACGGACAGGTTCTCGGCGATGACCCGCTGGTCGTAGGCGAGGGTCACGGATTCCGCACTGAGGCGCTGACGCTGCACTGGCATGCTCCTGGGGTTCTTCTCGTTCACGTGCGAGATCGTCGGATGCGGATCCGGTTCCGTACGGCGACGGCTCATATGCGTCCCGCCTTGCGTTCGGTGACCAGCAGCCACAGCAGATAACAGCCGCCGAGCACCCCGGTCACCACGCCCACCGGCAGCTGCTTGCCGCCGAAGGCCTGCTGCGCAACCCAGTCGGCGACCACCAGCAGGACGGCTCCCATGGAGGCCGAGGCCCCGAGATTGGCCCCCGGCGAGCGCGTCAGCCTGCGGGCGAGCTGCGGCGCGCTCAGCGCCACGAAGGCGATGGGGCCGGCGGCGGCCGTGGCCACCGCGATGAGCAGCACGGCGGACAGCATCAGCACCAGCCGGCCGCGTTCGACGCCGACTCCGAGGGCGTACGCCGCGTCGTCGCCCATCTCCATCATCCGCAGCGACCGCCCGTGCCCCAGCACCAGCGGAACGAGCACGGCGCACACGCCGAGCAGCGGCCACGCCTGCTCCCAGCCCCGCCCGTCGAGCGAGCCCGTCATCCACACCGTGGCCCGGGTCGCGTCGACGATGCTGGCCTTGGTGATCAGGTAGTGGTTGAGCGCCGTGAGCATGGCGGCGGCGCCGATTCCGACGAGCACCAGACGGAAGCCGTGCACGCCCCTCTTCCACGCCAGGAAGTAGACGGCGGCTCCCGTCAGCAGACAGCCGACGAGCGCGCCGCCCGTCACCGCGAAGGCGTTGCCCTTGAACAGCACGATCACGACCAGCGCGCCGGCCGTCGCACCCTGCCCGAAGCCGATCATGTCGGGGCTGCCGAGCGGATTGCGGGAGATGGACTGGAAGACCGCCCCGGACATCCCGAGCGCCGCACCGACGAGCAGCGCGACGACGACCCTCGGCAGGCGCAGCTCGGTGACGATGAACTCCTGCGACGAGGTGCCGTTTCCGAGGAGCGTACGGACGACGTCGCCCGGTGACATCGGGAAGTCACCGCTGCCGATGAGTACGACCCCCATGGCCAGCGCCGCGGCGCTGAGCAGCAGCACGACGAGGAGTGCCCTGGGCTCGACCCTGAAGGAGAGTCCGCCGCGGGTGCGTATCGCGCGGACCCCCCGGGCGGAACGGGGGGCGGGAGAGGTAACAGTCACAGTTGGGCCATCTTCCGGCGGCGTACGAGATAGATGAACACGGGCCCGCCGACCAGCGCGGTCACGATGCCGACCTGGAGCTCGGAGGGCCGGGCGACGACCCGCCCGATGACGTCCGAGCCCAGCAGCAGCACCGGCGAGAGCACCGTGGCGTACGGCAGGATCCAGCGCATGTCGGGTCCCGTGAGGGTCCGGACGAGGTGCGGCACCATCAGCCCGATGAAGACGATCGGCCCGCAGGCGGCGGTCGCGGCGCCGCACAGCAGCGTCACGGCGACCATCGCGAGTACGCGGGTACGGGTCAGATGCGCGCCCAGGGCCCTCGCCGTGTCCTCGCCCATCTCCATCGCGTTGAGCGGCCGCGCGATGAACAGCGCGAGCACGACACCGACGGCGATGAACGGCCACACCTTGCCGATGATCTCCATGTCGGCGGAGGCCAGCGAGCCGACGGTCCAGAAACGAATCTGCTCCAGCGCCGCCGAGTCCATCAGCTGTACGGCGTTGACGTAGCCGTAGAGCGCGGCGGTCGCGGCGGTGCCGGCGAGCGCGAGCCGTATCGGCGTCGCGCCGCGGCTGCCGCCGAGGAAGTACACCAGCACGGAGACGACTCCCGCGCCGACGAAGGAGAACCACACGTATCCGGTCAGCGAGTTGACCCCGAGGAAGCTGATCGCGGAGACGACGGCGGCCGCGGCCCCCGCGTTCACGCCCAGGATCCCCGGTTCCGCGAGCGGGTTGCGGGTGAGTCCCTGCATGACCGCTCCGGAGAGCCCGAGCGCCGCGCCGACGAGCACGCCCAGCAGGGTGCGGGGCACCCGCACGTCCTGGACGATCACGTCGTTGCCGGTGCCCGAGGCATGGAACAGGCCGTGCCACACGTCGCCCAGGGCAAGCGGTTTGGCGCCGATCGCGATACTCGCGACGACGACCAGCAGCAGCACGCCGAGGGAGAGGAACAATCCCACAGCTCGTACGGCATTGCGTTTCCGGGGCGCGGGGGCCGGCGGGGCCGGTATCGCGCTCTGTCTGGGAGGACTGTCGACCAACACGGAGTTAGGTTAGCCTACCCTGCCATCGCGACAAACAGTCCTGCCCCTCCCGGCCCCCGGACACCCGCGCACAGGGCCGCGACGGCAGCCGAGGCCGGGGCCGTCACAGCGCGTGCGTCACAGCGCGTACGTCAAAGACCCACCCGGGCCAGCGCCTTGCCCGCGTCCAGCCCGCACTCCCCGTCCCCGGCGTACGTCCAGGCCGCCGCGCACAGCGCCCGCAGCCCGTCCAGCGCCGCGCCCTCGCCGTCGATCACCAGCGCCTCGCCCCGCACGGAAGCGGTCCACCCGCCGCACGTGAACCCGCCGTCCGCCCCGGACACTTCCGGCTGCCCGGTGAGCAACCCCCGCAGATCCGCGTCCACATACGTCGGCCGGTACTTCGGCGCGGCCGCCAGCAGCTGCGCGGCGTCCGTCACCCCGGTCAGTACGAGCAGCGAGTCCACGCCGCCCGCGTTCGCGCCCTCGATGTCCGTGTCCAGCCGGTCCCCGACCACCAGCGGCCGCTCGGCGCCGGTCCGCAGGATCGTTTCCCTGTGCATCGGCGGCAGCGGCTTGCCCGCCACCTGCGGCTCGGCGCCCGTGGCGATCCGTACGACCTCCACCGCCGCGCCGTTGCCCGGCGCGATCCCCCGCGGACTGGGAATCGTCAGATCGGTGTTGGACGCGAACCACGGCAGCCCGCCCGCGACGGCGTACGAGGCTTCCGCGAGCCTCCCCCACGGCATGTCGGGCCCGCCGTACCCCTGCGCCACGGCCACCGGGCCGTCGTCGGCCGACTCCACCGGCACCAGCCCGCGCTCACGCAGCGCGACCCGCAGCCCGTCCCCACCCACCACCAGGACCCGCGCCCCCTGCGGAATCTGATCGGCGATCAGCCGGGCCACGGCCTGCGCCGACGTGATGACGTCCCCGGCCTCCGCCGGCACCCCGAGTTCCGTGAGGTGCCCGGCGACCGCATCGGGCGTCCGCAGCGCGTTGTTGGTCACATATGCGAGATGCATCCCGCCCTGCCGGGCCACCCCGAGCGCGTCCACCGCGTGCGCGATGGCCTCACCGCCCGCGTAGACGACACCGTCCAGGTCCAGCAGAGCCGTGTCGTACGCCTCCTTCAGCGCACGCGCGCTCGCGTCGGGCCGGGTCCTGGTCTGCTGGCTCATCGGGCCTCGCTCCTAGATAGCTGCTTGTCCCCCGATCATCGCTCATCGCAGGACCCCACTTACGATGCACCAATGAGCACACCTGGTCGGCCCGAGGAGGACCACGGCCTGCGCCTGGCCCCATTCCGTGGACTGCGCTACGTCCCCGAACGCGTGAGCAGCCTGGCCGCCGTGACGTCCCCGCCGTACGACGTCGTCGTACGGCCCGACGGCCTCCACCACCTGGAATCGGCCGACCCGTACAACATCGTCCGCCTGATCCTCCCGCAGGCCGCCACCTCCGCGACCCGCAACCAGCAGGCCGCCGACACCCTCCACCACTGGCTGTCGGAGGGCGTGCTCGCCCTGGACCCCGAGCCCGCCCTGTACGTGTACGAGCAGCGCAGCGGCGATCTCCTCCAGCGCGGCCTCATCGGCGCCCTCGCCCTCACCCCGCCCGCCGAGGGCATCGTCCTCCCCCACGAGGACGTCATGCCGCACGTCGTCGCCGACCGCGCGGCCCTGATGCGCGCCACCGCGGCCAACCTCGAACCGCTTCTGCTGACCTACCGCAGCCGCGGCGACGCCACTGGCGCGACCGCCGTCATCGAGCGCACCATCCTCCGCTCCCCCCTCCTGGCCACCACCACCGAGGACGGTTTCAGCCACCGCCTGTGGTCCATCACGGACCCGGCCGAGCTGGCCGAAGTCACGGCGGACCTGTCCCACCGCCAGGCGCTCATCGCGGACGGCCACCACCGCTGGGCCACGTACCTCCGCCTCAAGGCGGAACAACCGGCTCCCGGCCCCTGGGACTCCGGTCTCGTCCTCCTCATCGACACGGCCCGTTACCCGCTCCAGGTCCGGGCCATCCACCGCCTGCTGCGCCGCCTCCCCGTCGCCGGCGCCCTCGCCGCCGCCGCGGGCGCCTTCCGCATCCGCGAAGTCCCGGGCCCGCTCCCCCGGGCCCTGGACGCCCTTGGCGAAGCGGCCACCGCCGGCAACGCGTTCCTCCTGGCCGGAGACGGCACCTTCCACCTCGTCGACCGCCCCGACGAGGCCCTGCTGTCCCGTACGGTCCCGGCCGGCCGCCCCGAAGCCTGGCGGACCCTGGACGCGACCGTCCTGCACGCCACGCTCCTGGACCACGTGTGGTCGATTCCCGACGCCCCCGAGGACATCGCGTACATCCACGGCGCCGAGGCGGCCGTCACCCAGGCGGAGCGCCACGGCGGCACGGCCGTCCTGATGCATCCGGTACGCGAAGAAGTCGTCCGGGACCTGGCCCGCCAGGGCGTCACGATGCCCCGCAAGTCCACGTCGTTCGGCCCGAAGCCGGCGACGGGCCTGGTCCTGCGCAGCCTCGACCTGAGCTGAGCCGAACCGGTCCCGGAACGCGAAAGGGCGGCACCCCACCGGGGTGCCGCCCTCACTCACTCACACGGACTCAGTCCTTGTCGCCCTCACCAGGCTCCACGCCGGTCTCGTCCTGATCCTCCGCGGCGGACTCGGCCACCGGCTCACCACTCTCGACGCTCTCCTCGTCGAGAGCGTCGACGAAGTCGACACCGTCGAGCTGGGCAAGCCGGTCGGAAGCGTCCGTCAAACCGTCCTTGTCGGCCTCGATCGCCTTGGCGAACCACTCACGGGCCTCAGCCTCGCGCCCGGCCGTCAGCAGCGCATCGGCGTACGCGTACCGCAGTCGCGCGGTCCACGGCTGCACCGAGTTCGACGCCAGCTCGGGCCCCTGAAGAGTCACGATGGCGGCATCGATCTGCCCCATGTCCCGGCGCGCTCCGGCCGCGACCAGACGCATCTCGACCTGTCCCGCCTTGTCGAGCTTCTGCACCTCGGGCTCACCGGCCATCGCCATCGCCCGCTCCGGCCGCCCGAGACCGCGCTCGCAGTCGGCCATGACGGGCCACAGCTCCACGCTCCCGGTCATACGGCGGGCCGCGCGGAACTCCGCGAGCGCCTCCGTGTACCGCTGAGTCGCGTACGCCGCGAAGCCCGCGGCCTCACGCACTGCGGCCACCCGCGAGGCGAGCCTCAGCGCGATGCGCGAGTAGGCGTACGCCTCCTCGGGATCGTCGTCGATGAGGTTCGCGACCATGACGAGGTTCTTGGCGACGTCCTCGGCAAGAGTCTTCGGCAGGCTCTGGAGCTCCTGACGAACGTCCTTGTCGATCTCGTGACCCGTGACGTCCTCAGGGATGGGGAGCCGCCTGATGGGCTCACGCTCCCGGTCGTCACGCTGCCCGCGGTACGCGTCACGGTCACCGCGGTCGTCACGACCGCCACGGAACCCACCCCGGTCGTCATCACGACGCTGGAAGCCACCACCGGACGGACGGTCATCACGACGCGGCCCACTGCTCGGCCGGTCATCACGACGCTGATACCCACCACCGCTGGGACGGTCATCACGACGCTGGAAGCCACCACCGGACGGACGGTCATCACGACGCTGATACCCACCACCGCTGGGACGGTCATCACGACGCTGGAAGCCACCACCGGACGGACGGTCGTCACGACCACCACGGAAGCCACCACGGTCGTCATCACGACGCGGCCCACCGCTGGGACGGTCATCACGACGCTGGAAGCCACCACCGCTGGGACGGTCATCACGACGCTGGTAACCACCACCGGACGGACGGTCATCACGACGCTGGAAGCCACCACCGGACGGACGGTCATCACGACGCGGCCCACCGCTGGGCCGGTCATCACGACGCTGATACCCACCACCGCTGGGACGATCGTCACGACGCTGGTAACCACCACCGGACGGACGGTCATCACGACGCTGGAAGCCACCACCGGACGGACGGTCATCACGACGCGGCCCACTGCTCGGCCGGTCATCACGACGCTGATACCCACCACCGGACGGACGATCGTCACGACGCTGGTAACCACCACCGCTGGGACGGTCATCACGACGCGGCGCACGGTCGTCACGACCGCCACGGAACCCACCACGGTCGTCGTCACGACGCTGGTAACCGCCACCACCGCCGGCCGGACGGCCGTCTCGGCTGTCGTCCCGACGAGGACCGCTGCTCGGCCGGTCATCACGACGCTGATACCCACCACCGCTGGGACGATCGTCACGACGCTGGTAACCACCACCGGACGGACGGTCATCACGACGCTGGTAACCACCACCGCTGGGACGGTCATCACGACGCTGGAAGCCACCACCGGACGGACGGTCATCACGACGCGGCCCACTGCTCGGCCGGTCATCACGACGCGGCGCACGGTCGTCACGACCGCCACGGAACCCACCACGGTCGTCGTCACGACGCTGGTAACCGCCACCACCGCCGGCCGGACGGCCGTCTCGGCTGTCGTCCCGACGAGGACCGCTGCTCGGCCGGTCGTCACGACGCTGGAAGCCACCGCCGCCGCTCGGACGCCCGCCTCGGTCGTCACGACCGCCTCGCGCAGCTCCGCCGGTGGGGCGGTCGTCACGACGGAACCCACCACGATCGTTGTCCCGGCGCGGCGCACGGTCGTCACGACCGCCACGGTATCCGCCCCTGTCATCGCCGTCTCGCCGGCGCGGCTCGCGCTCCGGACGATCGTCGGAAGAGTTGGTGGACATCGGTTGGCTCCTGTCTTGGGGTAACGCAGTCATTCTCGCGCAGTCGGTCGTCCGACGCGCTTCGGAAAACAAAAAGGACCCTTGGTCCAGCATGAACGCTGGACCAAGGGTCCTGAAAGATTGTTCGGCGGCGTCCTACTCTCCCACAGGGTCCCCCCTGCAGTACCATCGGCGCTGAAAGGCTTAGCTTCCGGGTTCGGAATGTAACCGGGCGTTTCCCTAACGCT
>NZ_JBSFUB010000091.1:0-28036 GCF_053591575.1 Streptomyces altiplanensis
GGGCTTTCCTCCGGGCTTTCGTTCGGCATTTCGTGTTCCCGACTCTATCAGACCCTTTCCGGCCCGACTTCCTCGGCGCCTTCCGGTTCCCGCTTTCGCGTTTCCCTTTCCGGCGATTCCGACTTTATCAGAAGTTCTGAGTCGGAATTCCCGCCCTGTTCGGTGGGCCCAGGCGCACGAGTGCGTCGGGCTTCCCGTTCAGGAGGAGCCGTAAACGTACTGGAGCGGGGCGCCCCGATGCAAATCGAGGTGCCCCGCTCCCAGTTGACCTGCTACGGCGGCGTCAGACCTCGACGACGACCGGCAGGATCATCGGACGGCGGCGGTACGTGTCCGAGACCCACTTGCCCACCGTGCGGCGGACGAGCTGCTGGATCTGGTGCGTCTCCAGGACACCGTCCTGGGCCGACTTCGCGATGGCCTCTTCCATCCGCGGGACGACGGCTGCGAAAGCCGAGTCGTCGATGCCGGAGCCGCGGGCGTGGATGTTCGGGCCTCCCACGACCTTGCCGGTGGCGGTGTCGACCACGACGAAGACGGAGATGAAGCCCTCCTCGCCGAGGATGCGGCGGTCCTTGAGGTGAGTCTCGGTGACATCGCCGACCGAGAGACCGTCGACGTACACATAGCCGGCCTGGACCTTTCCGACGATCTTCGCGCGGCCGTCGATCAGGTCGACCACCACGCCGTCCTCGGCGATGACGATGTGGTCCTTGGGGACACCCGTCAATGCGCCGAGCTCGGCGTTGGCGCGCAGATGGCGCCATTCGCCGTGGACCGGCATCAGGTTCTTCGGCTTGCAGATGTTGTAGAAGTACAGCAGCTCGCCGGCCGAGGCGTGGCCCGAGACATGGACCTTGGCGTTGCCCTTGTGGATGACGTTGGCGCCCCAGCGGGTGAGGCCGTTGATCACGCGGTAGACCGCGTTCTCGTTGCCCGGGATCAGGGAGGACGCCAGGATCACCGTGTCGCCCTGGACGATGCGGATCTGGTGGTCCCGGTTGGCCATGCGGGAGAGCGCGGCCATCGGCTCGCCCTGAGAGCCGGTGCAGACGAGGACGACCTCGTGGTCGGGGAGGTCGTCGAGGGTTTTCACGTCGACGACCAGGCCTGCCGGGACCTTGAGGTAGCCCAGGTCCCGGGCGATGCCCATGTTCCTGACCATCGACCGGCCGACGAAGGCCACGCGGCGGCCGTACTCGTGGGCGGCGTCGAGGATCTGCTGGATGCGGTGCACGTGGCTGGCGAAGCTGGCCACGATGATGCGCTTCTGAGCGTTCGCGAAGACCGTGCGCAGGACGTTCGAGATGTCGCGCTCGGGCGGGACGAAGCCCGGGACCTCGGCGTTCGTCGAGTCGGAGAGGAGGAGGTCGATGCCCTCCTCGCCGAGCTTGGCGAACTTCGGGAGGTCGGTGAGGCGGCGGTCCAGCGGGAGCTGGTCCATCTTGAAGTCGCCGGTGTGGACGACCATGCCCGCCGGGGTGCGGATGGCGACGGCCAGCGCGTCCGGGATCGAGTGGTTGACCGCCACGAACTCACAGTCGAAGGGGCCGACGCGCTCGCGGTGGCCCTCCGTGACCTCGAGGGTGTACGGGCGGATGCGGTGCTCCTGGAGCTTCGCCTCGATCAGGGCGAGGGTCAGCTTGGAGCCGATCAGCGGGATGTCCGGCTTCAGACGGAGCAGGAAGGGGACGCCGCCGATGTGGTCCTCGTGGCCGTGCGTGAGCACGATGCCTTCGATGTCGTCGAGGCGGTCCTTGATGGACGTGAAGTCCGGCAGGATCAGATCGATGCCGGGCTGCTCCTCCTCGGGGAAGAGCACACCGCAGTCGACGATGAGCAGGCGGCCGCCGTACTCGAAGACCGTCATGTTGCGGCCGATCTCGCCGAGACCGCCGAGCGGGGTGACGCGCAGGCCGCCCTTCGGGAGCCTGGGGGGCGTACCGAGTTCAGGATGCGGATGACTCAAAAGACTCTCCTCACCACACACGCCACGTACCGCTGAGGCACGTGGCGCGCATGACATTCGTGCACTTGCTGTTGTTTGTAGGGTTCCTGCTTGTTCAGTTGTGAAGTCTGTGGCTAGAGCGAGAGCTGTACGCCGCCTGCTGCGAGGTCCCGCTTGAGCTGCGTCTCTTCGTCCGGCGTGAGCTCCACCATGGGAAGGCGCAGCGGGCCTGCGGGCAGGCCCTGGAGGGTGAGGGCGGCCTTGGTGGTGATGACGCCCTGGGTGCGGAACATGCCGGTGTAGACCGGGAGCAGCCGCTGGTGGATCTCGGTCGCCTTGCGGACGTCGCCGGCGAGGTGGGCCTCGAGGAGGGCGCGCAGCTCGGGCGTGACCACGTGGCCGACGACCGAGACGAAGCCGACCGCTCCGACGGAGAGGAGGGGCAGGTTCAGCATGTCGTCGCCGGAGTACCAGGCGAGGCCGCTCTGGGCGATGGCCCAGCTGGCGCGGCCGAGGTCGCCCTTGGCGTCCTTGTTGGCGACGATCCGCGGGTGCTCGGCGAGGCGGACGAGCGTCTCGGTGTTGATCGGGACACCGCTGCGGCCCGGGATGTCGTAGAGCATCACGGGGAGCCCGGTGGCGTCGGCGATGGCCGTGAAGTGCCTGAGCAGGCCCTCCTGCGGGGGCTTGTTGTAGTACGGCGTCACGGCGAGGAGGCCGTGGGCGCCGGCCTGCTCGGCGGCGCGGGCGAGCTCGAGGCTGTGGCGGGTGTCGTTCGTGCCGACTCCGGCGACGACGTGGGCCCGGTCTCCTACGGCTTCCAGTACCGCTCGTACGAGGTCGTTTTTCTCCGCGTCGCTGGTGGTCGGGGACTCGCCGGTGGTGCCGTTGACGATCAGCCCGTCGTTGCCGGCGTCCACGAGGTGGGCGGCAAGGCGCTGGGCGCCGTCGAGGTCGAGTGCGCCGTCCGCCGTGAAGGGCGTGACCATGGCGGTGAGGACCCGCCCGAAGGGGGTCTGCGAAGTGGAGATCGGAGCCATGGGTAACACGCTACTCGCTGCTCAACGCATGGTGTCCCCTCGGGGGAGGTGAGACATGCGGGAAGAGAGGGAACCCGGCACTGCCTGCTCGGGGGTTCAAGCAGTGCCGGGTCCGTTTGATCAGCCTAGATGAAATTCTCGAACTGCGGCAATACGGACACTTCGGGCGGTGGATCCGTATGCTTGTGTCCGGGCCGGTGTGCAGGCCCTACGGCGCGACGCGTCCGTTGTTGTTGAAGGCCGCATAGGTGAGGGGCATGAGCCTGGCCCAGTGGGCCTCCATCTGCTCCCCCACCATCTCGATCTCGCGCTGCGGGAAGGAAGGAACCTTCGCGAGCTCGTGCTGGGTGCGCAGGCCGAGGAAGTGCATCAGCGAGCGGGCGTTGCACGTGGCGTACATCGAGGAGTAGAGGCCGACGGGGAGCACCGCGCGGGCGACCTCACGGGCCACTCCTGCGGCGAGCATCTCCTGGTAGGCCTCGTACGCCTGGCGGTAGGAGCCCTCCATGGCGCGGGTCGTGAGTTCCTGCTGCTCCGGGGTTCCCTCGACGAACTCGTACTTGCCGGGACGGCCCTGCTGGACCAGCTTGCGGGACTCGCCGGGGACGTAGAAGACCGGTTCCAGCTCCCTGTAGCGACCGGATTCCTCGTTGTACGACCAGCCGACGCGATGACGCATGAACTCACGGAAGACGAAGATCGGGGCGCTGATGAAGAAGGTCATCGAATTGTGCTCGAAGGGGCTGCCGTGGCGGTCCCGCATCAAGTAATTGATGAGGCCCTTGGAACGCTCGGGATCCTTGCTGAGCTCCTCCAGGGACTGCTCGCCGGCGGTCGAGACACGCGCGGCCCACAGCACGTCGGAGTCACTGGCGGTGTGCTTGACCAGGTCGACCGTGACGTCACTCCGGAAGTCGGGTTTGGCGGTCTCGTGGGGGGTGGGGGGCACCGGCGGTCCTTCCATGTACATCTCTGGGGCGCCCCACACTCTACGGGCCGGGGCCTGCTCCTCCCGGCGGCACCCGGGGGACATTGTTCGGCCGATTCAGGGAAATCGGGCACCAAGCGACAACTTTGTACGTCTGTCCCTGTAGTAGCCCTGGTACCAGATCAAAAATCCAAAGGAGTGAGCGCCCCATGTTGCGCCGGCGAGAGTCCGTCCCCTTCGCATTCGTTGCCGAGGCCGACCGATTCCGCAGTAACGTCACCCCTCCGCCCCCCGAGCGTCCGAGTGTGTCCCAGGTCGTGGGACGTACGCTCATCGGTCTCACCGTCGTCGCCGGACTGGTGGGATCGCTGCTCTTCGGCGTTCCCGCGCTCGATCCCGCGCAGGCTCCGGCCGCGACGCAGAAGTCCGAAGCCGCTGATGGGCGCTGACTCGTCCGGCCCCCCTGGGGTAGCCCGGCGAAGACCTCCTCGGTAGCCTCACCGGGCACAGCCCAATCGAGTGTGCTGGTGAGTGAGGATCAGTCGTGCCCCTGCCTTTCCTGACGGCCGACCGTGCTTTCGAAGCGCCCGGTGAGACTTCCGACGATGTCGCACTGCCCTTCGACGACCACGATCAATGGCGCCGCCCCTACCGCCCCGGACCGTGGCGCGTGGGGGCGGCGGCCCTGTTGCTGCTGCTGGCGTCGTTCATCCTGCTGGCGGCCATGATCATCGTCTTCACCGGTGCGGTGCCGGAAGCCGGCGTCTGTCTGGGCCTTGCCGTGGTGCTGATCGCCTGCGCCCTCCGGCTGCTGCGTGTCGGTGCCTGGGTCAGCCGGCGCGGTCTGCGGCGTGTGCGCTTCCTGGTGACGACCACGGTGCCGTGGGACCGGGCGACGGCTGTGCGTACGGTCCAGCAGCCGGTGCGGTGGCTCGGGCTGCCGCGCACGGTGCAGGGACAGGCGCTCGTACTCGTGCAGCAGGGCGGTGAGCAGCTGCAACTGCTCACCGATCACAACGCGGACTTCCTGTTCCGGGTGGAGGCCTTCGACCGGGCGGCCGACACGGTCGAGGCCTGGGGCGACGAGTACCGGCCCGTGTCGTCCATGTGACGCGGCAGGGCATGGGAAAGGGGGCGTCCGGACGGACGCCCCCTTTCCCATGCCGCTCCGTTCAGGCCGCTTCGCCTTCGTGGAGGGCGATCGCTTTCTGCATCGCCTTGCGGGCGCGCGGGGTGTCCCGCGCGTCGTGGTAGGCGATCGCCAGGCGGAACCAGGAGCGCCAGTCGTCCGGGGCGTCCTCGGTCTCCGCGCGGCGCCGGGCGAAGACCTCGTCGGCGGAGTCGCGGTCGATGCGGCCGCCGGGCGTACGTACCAGCTCGTCGACGGGCAGGCCGCCCTCGGCCTCCAGCTTCGCGGAGAGCACGTCCGCCTTGCGGGCGAATTGAGTGGTGTGCCAGAGGAACCAGAGGCCGATGGCCGGGAGGACCAGCACCGCGATGCCGAAGGCGACGGTGAGGGTGGTGCCTTCCCGGACGAGGAAGTATCCGCGGCTGCCGGCCAGGACGAAGTAGACGACCAGGACGGCGGCGAGGACGAAGTACGTGATCTTTGCGCGCATGGCTGTTGTTCTGCCGTCAGTTCAGGTCGAGGAAGTTTTCCAGGCCGAAGGTGAGGCCCGGAGTGGTCACCACGCGGCGCGCGCCGAGCAGGATGCCCGGCATGAAGCTGCTGTGGTGGAGGGAGTCGTGGCGGATCGTCAGGGTCTCGCCCTCGCCGCCCAGGAGGACTTCCTGGTGGGCGAGGAGGCCGCGGAGGCGGATGGCGTGCACGGGTACGCCGTCCACGTTCGCGCCCCGGGCACCGTCGAGCGCCGTGCTCGTGGCGTCGGGCTGGGGGGCACTGCCGGCCTCGGCGCGCGCCGCCGCGATGAGCTGGGCGGTGCGCTGGGCGGTGCCCGAGGGGGCGTCGGCCTTGTTCGGGTGGTGCAGCTCGACGACCTCGACGGATTCGAAGTACGGGGCCGCCTGCTGGGCGAACTTCATGGTGAGGACGGCGCCGATGGAGAAGTTGGGCGCGATGAGCACCCCCGTCTCCGGGGAGGCGTCGAGCCAGGAGCGCAGCTGCGCGAGGCGTTCGTCGGTCCAGCCGGTGGTGCCGACGACGGTGTGCATGCCGTGGCGTACGCAGAAGTCGAGGTTGTCCATCACCGATGCGGGGGTGGTCAGCTCGACGACGACCTGGGCGCCGGCTTCGGCGAGGGCTTCGAGTGTGTCGCCCCGGCCCAGCGCCGCCACCAGTTCCATGTCGTCCGCGGCCTCGACGGCCCGTACGGCCTCGGAGCCGATACGGCCCCTGGCACCGAGAACGGCCACGCGCAGCTTGCTCATGCTTGCTTCTTTCTGGAGGGCTCTAGGCGACTGATGCGTGCAGGCGGTCGGCCTGCCTGTCCTTCAGCGGGCCGATGACCGACAGCGAGGGCCGGTGGCCCAGGACGTCGGCGGCCACGGCCCGTACCTCGTCGGGGGTGACTGCCGCCATCCTGGCGAGCATGTCGTCGACGGAGATGTGGTCTCCCCAGGCCAGCTCGCTCTTGCCGATGCGGTTCATGAGCGCGCCGGTGTCCTCCAGGCCGAGGACCGTGGAGCCGGAGAGCTGGCCGACGGCGCGGGCGATCTCCTCGTCGGGCAGGCCGTCGGCGGCGACCTTCTCGAGCTCGTCGCGGCAGATCTTGAGTACGTCGTGGACCTGGGCGGGCCGGCAGCCGGCGTAGACGCCGAAGAGTCCGCAGTCGGCGAAGCTCGACGTGTACGAGTACACGCTGTAGGCCAGGCCGCGCTTCTCCCGTACCTCCTGGAAGAGGCGTGACGACATTCCGCCGCCGAGAGCCGTGTTCAGCACGCCGAGTGCCCAGCGGCGCTCGTCGGTGCGGGCCAGCCCCGGCATGCCGAGGACGACGTGCGCCTGCTCGGTCTTGCGGTTCAGGTGCTCGACGCGGCCCGCCGTGCGGATGACGCGGGAGCCGTCGCGCGGGGCGAGCGGGACCGCGTCCGTGCGGGACAGGGCGCCGGCGCGTTCGAAGGCCTTGCGGACCTGGCGTACGACCGTGGCGTGGTCCACGTTGCCCGCGGCCGCGACGACGAGGTGCGTCGGGTCGTAGTGCTTCTTGTAGAAGCGGCGGATACGGTCCGCGGACAGCGCCTCGACGGTGTCGACGGTGCCGAGGACCGGGCGGCCCAGCGGGGTGTCGCCGAACATCGTCCTGGCGAACAGGTCGTGGACGACGTCGCCCGGGTCGTCCTCGGTCATCGCGATCTCTTCGAGGATGACGCCGCGCTCGGCGTCGACGTCCTCGGCCTCGATGAGGGAGCCCGTCAGCATGTCGCAGACGATGTCGATGGCGAGGGGGAGGTCGGTGTCCAGTACGCGTGCGTAGTAGCACGTGTACTCCTTCGCGGTGAAGGCGTTCATCTCGCCGCCGACCGCGTCGATGGCGGAGGAGATGTCGAGGGCACTGCGCTTCCCGGTGCCCTTGAAGAGGAGGTGCTCCAGGTAGTGGGTCGCACCGTTCAGCGAGGGCGTCTCGTCGCGCGAGCCGACGTGCGCCCAGATGCCGAAGGTGGCGGAGCGGACGGAGGGCAGGGTCTCGGTGACGATGCGCAGGCCGCCGGGGAGGGTGGTCCTGCGGACGGTGCCGATGCCGTCCTTGCCCTTGAGCAGTGTTTGGGTACGGGCGACGGCCCGCCCCTCCGAAGAGGTGCGGGCCGTCGTCACGGAACTACGGGATGTCACTGGTCGGCGTCGGCCTTCTGGTCGGCGTCGGTGCCCTCTTCGCCCTCGATCACGGGGACGAGGGAGAGCTTGCCGCGGGAGTCGATCTCGGCGATCTCGACCTGGACCTTCTGGCCCACACCGAGGACGTCCTCGACGTTCTCCACGCGCTTGCCACCGGCGAGCTTGCGGATCTGCGAGATGTGCAGCAGACCGTCCTTGCCGGGCATCAGGGAGACGAAGGCACCGAAGGTGGTGGTCTTGACGACCGTACCCAGGTAGCGCTCGCCGACCTCCGGCATGGTCGGGTTCGCGATCGCGTTGATCGTCGCGCGGGCCGCCTCGGCCTGCGAGCCGACCTGGGCACCGATGTAGATGGTGCCGTCGTCCTCGATCGTGATGTCCGCGCCGGTGTCCTCCTGGATCTGGTTGATCATCTTGCCCTTGGGGCCGATGACCTCACCGATCTTGTCCACGGGGATCTTGACGGTGATGATCCGCGGGGCGTTGGGGGACATCTCGTCCGGCGTGTCGATCGCTTCCATCATCACGTCGAGGATGTGGAGGCGGGCGTCGCGGGCCTGCTTGAGGGCCGCGGCCAGGACGGAGGCCGGGATGCCGTCCAGCTTGGTGTCGAGCTGGAGGGCGGTGACGAATTCCTTCGTACCGGCGACCTTGAAGTCCATGTCGCCGAACGCGTCCTCGGCGCCGAGGATGTCGGTGAGGGCGACGTAGTGCGTCTTGCCGTCGATCTCCTGCGAGATCAGGCCCATGGCGATGCCGGCGACGGGGGCCTTGAGCGGCACACCGGCGTTCAGCAGCGACATGGTGGAGGCGCAGACCGAGCCCATGGACGTCGAACCGTTGGAGCCGAGGGCCTCGGACACCTGGCGGATCGCGTACGGGAACTCCTCGCGCGTCGGCAGCACCGGCACGATGGCGCGCTCGGCGAGCGCGCCGTGGCCGATCTCGCGGCGCTTGGGCGAGCCCACGCGGCCGGTCTCACCGACGGAGTACGGCGGGAAGTTGTAGTTGTGCATGTAGCGCTTGCGGGTCACCGGGGAGAGGGTGTCCAGCTGCTGCTCCATGCGGAGCATGTTGAGGGTGGTGACGCCCAGGATCTGGGTCTCGCCACGCTCGAACAGCGCCGAGCCGTGCACGCGCGGGATGGCCTCGACCTCGGCGGCGAGCGTACGGATGTCCGTGACGCCGCGGCCGTCGATGCGGACCTTGTCCTTGATGACGCGCTCGCGGACCAGGTGCTTGGTCAGCGCGCGGTACGCACCGGAGATCTCCTTCTCGCGGCCCTCGAACTGCGGGAGCAGCTTCTCGGCGGCGATCTCCTTGATGCGGTCGAGCTCGGTCTCGCGCTCCTGCTTGCCGGCGATGGTGAGCGCCTGCGTGAGCTCGGACTTGACGGCGGCGGTCAGCGCCTCCAGCACGTCGTCCTGGTAGTCGAGGAAGACCGGGAACTCGCCGGTGGGCTTGGCGGCCTTGGCGGCGAGGTCCGACTGGGCCTTGCAGAGGACCTTGATGAACGGCTTCGCGGCCTCGAGGCCGGCGGCGACGATCTCCTCGGTCGGGGCGTCGGCGCCGTCCTTGACGAGCTGGATCGTCTTCTCGGTGGCCTCGGCCTCGACCATCATGATCGCGACGTCGCCGTCCTCCAGGACGCGGCCCGCGACGACCATGTCGAAGACGGCGTCCTCGAGCTCGGTGTGCGTCGGGAAGGCGACCCACTGGCCCTTGATCAGGGCGACGCGGGTGGCGCCGATCGGGCCGGAGAAGGGCAGGCCCGCCAGGATGGTGGAGCAGGAGGCGGCGTTGATCGCGACCACGTCGTACAGGTGGTCGGGGTTGAGCGCCATGATCGTCTCGACGATCTGGATCTCGTTGCGCAGGCCCTTCTTGAAGGAGGGGCGCAGCGGGCGGTCGATCAGACGGCAGGTGAGGATCGCGTCCTCGGAGGGCCGGCCCTCACGACGGAAGAAGGAGCCGGGGATCTTGCCGGCTGCGTACATCCGCTCCTCGACGTCCACCGTGAGGGGGAAGAAGTCGAGCTGGTCCTTGGGCTTCTTGGAGGCGGTGGTGGCCGACATCACCATGGTGTCGTCGTCCAGGTACGCCACGGCGGAGCCGGCGGCCTGCTTGGCCAGGCGGCCCGTCTCGAAGCGGATGGTGCGGGTGCCGAAGGAACCGTTGTCAATGACGGCCTCGGCGTAGTGGGTCTCGTTCTCCACTAGCGTTATCTCCGATACTTTTCGTCTTTCGTCCCCTGCGCCCGTGTGGCGCGGGGACGGTGGCGGAGAAGCGCTTCCGGCTGCGGGCCGGTCTTCGATCGAAGACCCCGGTGTCGATGTGCTCCGGGGGCCACTACCGAGGACCGGCGGCGGGGAAGCCGCTTCTCGCTCGTTCTGTCTTCTGTTGTACGACCAGACTACTGAGCGTCCGGCGGGTCTCGCACGTACAGCAAAGGGAGCGGTCCCCTAGAAGTGGGGTACCGCTCCCTTCACGACGTCCGGCTTACTTGGCGCCGCCGGCCGCGCCACGGCGGATGCCGAGGCGGTCGACCAGGGCACGGAAACGCTGGATGTCCTTCTTGGCCAGGTACTGCAGCAGGCGGCGGCGCTGGCCGACCAGGATCAGCAGACCACGACGGGAGTGGTGGTCGTGCTTGTGCGTCTTGAGGTGCTCGGTCAGGTCCGAGATGCGGCGCGAAAGCATGGCGACCTGGACCTCGGGGGAGCCGGTGTCGCCTTCCTTCTGAGCGAACTCGGTCATGATCTGCTTCTTCGTAGCGGCGTCGAGCGGCACGCGTACTCCTCTTGGTCTTCGTAGTGCCACCGAGTGCCCCAGGTCGAATTCTCTGGGGAGCTTCCGTTACTCGGGAGGCGGGGATCCGCTGGGCGCAGCCTCCGGGGATACGGGGGCGCATACACAAACGGCCTCCACGCAGCTTAGCAGCAGATGCGAGTGCCCCCGACGGCGTGCCTCCGGGGCCGGATCACCGAGGTCAGACGCCGCCGCGGACCTTGGCGTACACGTCGAGGACCGCGAGGCAGATCGGAATCAGGGAGAGCAGCACCAGCGAGTCCGCGAGGTCCAGCATGCGGCCCCAGAAGGGCGTGAGGCCCTTCTTCGGCACGATCAGGCCGATCGCGATCAGGAGCAGCGCGCCGGCCGCGACCGAGGCGCCGAGCCACAGGGTCCGTACGTCGATGCCCGCGGAGTTGCCCAGGGCCAGGTCCTTGATGATCTCCAGCGGCGGTGAGATCGCGAGGCCGAGGATCAGGAGACCGGTCGTGAGGACGCCGGCCACCAGCAGGCAGGTGACCTGGGCGGTGTAGCGGAACAGGCGTGCCCGCAGCATCGCGGCCAGCGCGGTGACCAGGGCCATCAGCTGGGCCCAGCCACTGTCGCTGAAGCCGAGTACGGCGCCGCCCGCGCCGAGGATGACGACGGCGCAGCCGCCGACGAGGCCGAGCAGCAGTTCGTGGCCGCGGCTGGTCTGGGCGGCGATGCGCTGGACGTCGACGGCTTCGAGGCTGCCCTCCTGGCCTTCGCGACGGGCGCGGGCCAGGTCTTCGGGGTTGCGGAAACCGATCGGGAGCTTGGCGAAGCGGGCCGACCAGCCCGGCAGGAAGCCGACGACCGCCAGGGCGACGACCGAGGTGACGGCCGCGATCTCGCGGGGCTGCGCCTCGGTGAGCACTCCGCCGAAGGCGGCGAGGGTGCCGATCGCGGCGGCCAGCGCGGCGGCGACGAACGGGGCGTCTCCCTGCGGCAGCAGCATGATCAGTACGACGGAGAAGATCAGTACGGCGACGCAGCCGACCAGGAACTGCAGCCTGCCCGGGCCTTCGCCCGCGTCCTGCGGAAGGACGCCGGAGCCCGCGATGAGCGCGTGCGGCAGTGCGGCGATGCCCAGCGCGACGGCCGAGGCCCGGTCGTCGTACACCCGGCCGCGTACGCCCGCGAGTGCCGTCAGTACCAGCGCGACCACACCGGCGACGATGCCCTGGAGGCCGTGCATGTCGTGCCGGAGCGGGTCCGCGAACCAGAACACGAAGCCGAGCATCGCCAGCAGCAGTACGCCGGAGACGAGACCGGCGACTCGCATCAGGTTGTCGTTCCAGCTGCGGAGGTCCTGCTTGACGGCGGAGGCGACCGCGTCGACCACGTCGTCGTGGACCGCCGGCGGCAGCGAGTCGGCGAACGTGCGCAGCAGCAGCACCTCGCCGTCCCTGACTCTGTGCTCGAGCAATGAACGGCTCGCGTCCAGTACATGACCGTCGCGGCGTACGAGGTGGTAGCCGGCGAGGCTGCCGTCCGTCTGGGCCATTCCGGAGAGTCTGACGATCTCCGGATAGATGTCCTGGATCGGCAGGTCCTCCGGCAGCGCCACATCGATACGGCTGTCCGGCGCTGCGACGGTGACCCGGCAGAAACCTGTCGATGTGCCCGTGCTCACCTGGTAGTTCCCCCTGCTAGACAAGGCTTTTTACGTCGCTCGTACGACGCGGAGCGCAACCCTATCGTCCACTGCGGGGGGCGTAGTTGCCGCCTCCCTCATTCCTCCCCGGATTCCCCGGCATCTCCACGCTCCTGCCTCCCGGCGGTCTTATGCGTGACAGTAGGATCAGCGGCTGTGCGTGCCCGCTCTTCGGGCCGGGGGTCCGGGCGTTGTACCCGGAGAGACACAGCAATCGCGAAGGATGAGTGCATCGGTGAGCGTCGTCATCATCAAACGGCAGCCGCGGATCCAGCCGCCTGCTGTCCCGGACGGCGAGGTGAAGCTGGAGACGCCGCCCGAGATTCCGCGGGAGGGCGACGACGGTGTGCTGATGACCCTGCTGCCGATGATGGGCATGCTGGGTTCCGTCGGCTTCTTCTTCATGCCGAACCTGCCCTCCTACATGCGGGTGGTGGGCGGGCTGATGCTCGCCTCGACCCTCGCCATGGCCATCGCCCAGTTCGCCAAGTCGCGGCAGGGCGGTGGCGCGGGGATGGCCCAGGACCGGCGCGACTACTTCCGCTATCTCGAACAGGTCCGCAAGGACGTGCACAAGACCGCGGACCTGCAGCGGCGCACCCAGCTCTTCCAGCACCCGGACCCGGACCAGCTGTGGGCACTGGCCGCGGACGGCAAGCGGCTGTGGGAACGGCGTCCGGCCGACGCCGACTTCGCCTCCGTACGCATGGGGCTCGGCACCCAGCAGCTGAGCACTCCGCTGGTCGCACCGGAGACCGCGCCCAAGGAGGAGCTGGAGCCGCTGACCGCGGCGGCCATGAAGGCATTCCTCGACGCGCACGGCAGCCTGGCCGACCTGCCCGTCTCCGTCTCGCTGCGCGCCTTCTACCACGTGGCGCTCGCCGGGGACAGCGACACCGTCTACGGCAACGCCCGCGCGGCCATCGCCCAGCTGGCCACGCTGCACTCCCCCGAAGACCTGATGGTCGCCGTGGTCGCGCACCCGTCCGCCGCCGCGGACTGGGACTGGATCAAGTGGCTGCCGCACAGCCAGCACCCGAAGGCGAAGGACGGCGCGGGCTCGGCCCGGCTGCTCTTCGACGACCTCGGCGAGCTGGAGGAGGCGCTGGAGGACCAGCTGGCCGACCGGCCGCGCTGGAACCGTGACGCGAACCCCGTCTACGACCAGCCGCACCTGATCGTGGTGCTCGACGGCGGCACCGTACCGCCGGACTCCGGTCTCGCCGGCGCGGAGGGGCTTCAGGGCGTCACGTTCCTGGAGATCGCCCCCGGTGAGCTGGAGGACGAGCTGCGGGGCAACCTGACGGCGTATCTGAAGCCGAACAAGCTCCAGCTGTACGTCGGTCACGACTCGGCGTACAGCGGCAAGCCGGACGTGCTGAGTCTGGCGCAGGCCGAGTCGCTGGCGCGACAGCTCGCCGCCTTCCGGGTCGGTACGGCGGAAGAGGGCGAGCCGCTGCTGTCCAACCTCGACTTCACGGACCTCATGGGCATCGGCGACGCCGGTTCGGTCGACGTCTCGCGCACCTGGCGTCCGCGCACGCTGCACGAGCGGCTGCGCGTACCGATCGGTGTCGGTGAGAACGGCGAGCCGGTCATGCTCGACCTCAAGGAGGCCTCGCAGGAGGGCATGGGCCCGCACGGCCTGTGTGTCGGAGCGACCGGTTCCGGCAAGTCCGAGGTACTGCGCACGCTCGTACTCGGTCTCGCGGTGACGCACTCCTCGGAGACGCTGAACTTCATCCTCGCGGACTTCAAGGGCGGCGCGACCTTCGCCGGCATGGTGGACATGCCGCACACCGCGGCCGTCATCACCAACCTCGCGGACGACCTCACGCTCGTCGACCGCATGCGCGACTCGATCATGGGCGAGATGCAGCGCCGCCAGGAGCTGCTGCGCACGGCGGGCAACTACGCCAACATCCACGACTACGAGAAGGCGCGGGCGGCCGGTGCCGCGCTCGAGCCGCTGGCCTCTCTGGTGATCGTGCTGGACGAGTTCTCCGAACTGCTGACGGCGAAGCCCGACTTCATCGACATGTTCATCCAGATCGGCCGCATCGGCCGTTCACTGGGTGTGCACCTGCTGCTCGCCTCGCAGCGTCTGGAGGAGGGCAAGCTGCGCGGTCTGGACACGTACCTGTCGTACCGGATCGGTCTGCGTACGTTCTCCGCCGCCGAGTCGCGTACGGCGATCGGTGTCCCGGACGCGTACCACCTGCCGTCCATTCCCGGCTCGGGCTACCTGCGGTACGACACCGACACCATGGTCCGCTTCAAGGCGGCGTACGTGTCGGGCGCGTACCACGGCGAGGGTCCCTCGCGGGTGCACCGCTCCACGCAGCTGAGGCCCACGCTGTTCACGGCGCAGCACGTGGCGCTGCCTCCGCAGCCCGTCGTCGAGGAGCCGGAGGCCGACGACCGGGTGGACGACGCCCTTGCCGACACCGTCCTGGACGTCATCGTCTCCAAGATGGAGAACCAGGGGCCGCCCGCCCACCAGGTGTGGCTGCCGCCGCTGGAGGAGGCGCCTTCGCTGGAGCAGCTGCTGCCCGCGCTGGCCGTCACGCCGGAGCGCGGTCTGACCGCGCCGGAGTACACCGCGCTCGGCCGGCTCAACGTGCCGGTCGGTCTGGTGGACAAGCCGTTCGAGCAGCGGCGCGACGTGCTGTACCGGGACTTCGCGGGCGGGGCCGGTCACGGTCTGTTCGTGGGTGGTCCGCAGTCCGGCAAGTCGACTCTGCTCCGTACCCTCATCTCGTCGTTCGCGTTCACCCACACCCCGGGCGAAGTGCAGTTCTACTGCCTGGACTTCGGCGGTGGCGGTCTGATCGCGATGGAGGACCTGGCGCACGTCGGCGGGGTCGCGAACCGGCTCGACGGCGAGAAGGTCCGCCGTACGGTCAGCGAGGTCGAGGGCATCCTCAACGCCCGCGAGGAGTACTTCCGCTCGAACAACATCGACTCGATCCAGACGTACCGGCAGCGCCGGGCGGCAGGACTGCTGCCCGACCAGCCGTGGGGCGACGTCTTCCTCGTCATCGACGGCTGGGCGACGTTCAAGACGGACTACGAGATGCTCGAGGCGTCCATCACCGACATGGCGATGCGCGGCCTCGGCTTCGGTGTGCACGTGATCCTGACGGCGAGCCGCTACACCGAGGTGCGGCCCGCGCTCAAGGACATGCTCCAGAACCGCATCGAGCTGCGGCTCGGTGACCCGACCGAGTCGGAGATCGACCGCAAGGTGGCGCAGAACGTGCCCGCCTCGGTGCCCGGCCGGGGTCTGAGCACGGACAAGCTGCACTTCATGACGGCGCTGCCGCGGGTCGACGGCTCTTCGGAGACGGAGGACCTGGCGGAGGCCACGGCCGTGCTCATCCGGGGCATCAACGAGAACTGGCAGGGCAGCCCGGCTCCGGCCGTGCGGCTGCTGCCGAGGATCCTGGAGGCGGACCGGCTGCCGAAGGGGTTCGAGCACCCGGAGCGCGGTGTCGCCTTCGGTATCGACGAGTCGGCGCTCGCGCCGGTGTTCATCGACTTCGAGACGGACCCGCACTTCATCGTGTTCGGTGAGAGCGAGTCCGGTAAGTCGGCGGTGCTGCGGCTGCTCATCAAGCAGATCACGGAGCGCTACACGCCGGAGCAGGCGAAGATCGTCATGGGTGACTACCGGCGTGCGCACCTGGAGGCCGTACCGGAGACGCACCTGTCGCGCTACTGCGCGTCGGCGCCGGCGCTGACGGAGACGCTGGAGGGGCTCGCCGGGTCGCTCAGCCGCCGTATGCCGGGGCCGGACGTCACGCCGGAGCAGCTGAGGAACCGCAGCTGGTACAACAGCCCGGACGCGTACGTCATCGTCGACGACTACGACCTGGTGGCGACCGGCATGAACCCGCTGTCGCCGCTGGTGGAGTACCTGCCGTACGCCCGTGACGTGGGCCTGCACGTCATCATCGCGCGCTCGTCGGGCGGCGCGAGCCGGTCGCTGTACGAGCCGGTGATGCAGCGTCTGCGGGAGCTCGGGGCGCAGGGTCTGGTGCTGTCCGGCGACCGGTCGGAGGGCGCGCTGCTCGGCAACATCACGCCGTCCCAGCTGCCTCCGGGTCGTGGGTACTTCCACACGCGCCGGCGCAGCGGACAGATGGTGCAGACGGGCTGGCTGCCGTCCAGGTTCTGATCTCCGCGGCTGTACGCGTGTGCGGATGAGGGGCGGCGCCCGGTGGGGCGCCGCCCCTCACGCGTTCCCCTGGAAGGGGCGTGGCCCGGGCGTTAGGCTGACGCTGCGACAGGCGGGCCGAGTACAGGGGGCAGTTGTGGCGTTGGGCGGGATGAGGGCCGATGCGTCGATCCTCAAGGACGAGGGCTTCCACATGTTCGAGGTGGGCCAGGACTTCTCCAAGGCCGCGAAGGCCCTCTTCGACGGGCTGAACAGCCTCGAGAAGGAGTCGGGCAAGACGCCGCCGTGGGGCGACGACGAGATGGGCGAGTACTTCGGTGTCGTCTACGAAGGTCTGCGCGACGGCATGAAGGAATCGATGCCGAGCCTCGCGCAGCGGATCGCGGGCATGGGCGTCAAGTTCACCGCGATGGGCGTGCGGCACGAGAAGCACGAGCTCGAAGAGGACGCGAAGTACGTGGCTCTCACGGCCAAGGTCGACTCCGGTCCGGCGCCGAGGTGAGCGGCTTCGACGCGGTCTGACGTGACGTCGGTGAGTGGCCCGCGCAGGGGGCCCTGCTCTGGCTGAGCCAGGGTTCCCTGGTCTGCCTGGGCTCTCTGGTCCGCCTGGTCTGCCTGGTCTGCCTGGTCTGCCTGGTCTGCCTGGTCAGGGTGCGCCGGTCTGCCTCGGGCCGAGTCACCCGTACGGCGACCGGCGATTGGCTGGGCCCGCACCCGGCTGCGGGCAGTCAGAACGCTCAACGCGCGGAGCCGGGGAGAACCACACCACGAAAGTGCCGTGCCGGCTGCGCCGTCTCGCAGTCCCGCACCGCCGGGCGGCGGAGCACCTCGGAGGTCGAGCGGCACCAGGTCTGCCGGGCCGGCGAGTCCTCACGTAAGGCAACGCGAGTCAGGCAAGGACACCCATGACCTCGGAGACCCCCGCCCCGGGCCGGCAAGTCCCTCCCACCACCCCCGAGCAGGCTCTCGAAATCGTCCGCAGCCGCTACGCCCGGCCCAGACTGCCGGACGGCACACCTGTTCCCCTGCACGTCCACGAATTCGACATCGGTTACCTGGTGTACGCGACCTTCCCCCCGACCACCGACGCGGCGGGCCGCCCCCAGCCTTCCCCGCCCGGTGGCGGCAAGATCGTGGTGTCCAAAGACACCGGTGAGACCGCGACCGTTCCCAACTACCCCACCGGCAAGGCCATCGCCCTCTACCGCCGACAGCACCAGCCGGACGCGTAAGGGGCCGGGCGCCGCCACTGCGGCACGCAGCAGAGCCTGCTGACGGCACAAGGCCGTATTCGCAGCGGGGTTGTGACAGGAGCAGCCTTCAGCTGTGTCGGTGATGGTCAGTAAGCTCTGGGCACGGCTGTACTTCGTGTGATTCTCCTGTCGTTGGGGGGCGTTGTGCGGCGGGTTGTCTGACCGGGGGTGTGGCGCGCTGTGGCGATGATGTTGCCGGACGAGCTCGAGTGGGTCCTGCAGATGCTCGGCTACAACTGGCCGACGGCGAACGAGGATCTGCTGCGGGAATCCGCCGTGTTGTGGCGCAAGTTCGGTGACGACGCCCAGAAGCTGCGGGTGCGGGCGGACACCAGCGCGGGAACGGTGGTCGCGCACAACGAGGGCGAGTCGATCGACAAGTTCAGAGCCCACTACAAGAAGTTCTCCGACGGTCAGGACGGCTACCTCGCCAACGCCGCCGAGGCCGCCTACATCATCGCCAACACCTTCGAAGCCGCCGCTTATCTGGTGGAGTTCGCGAAGTACGCGGTCATCGTCCAGCTGATCGCGCTGGCCGTCCAGATCGCCGCCGCGGCCGCCGCCTCGGTCGTCACCTTCGGCCTGTCCGCCGCCGCAGGCATGGCCGCCACCCAGGTCACCCGTCTCGCCGTACGACGCATCCTCGACGCGCTCAAAGACGCGCTGATGGAAGCCATCATCGAGGCGATGAAGGAGCCGGCCGTCTCCGCCGTCCAGGCGATGGTCACCGACCTGGTCACGCAGTCCGTCAACGTCGGCTTCGGCACCCAGGAAGGTTTCGACCTCGGCAAGACGGTCAAGGCGGGCGCCCAGGGCGGCTGGGAGGCCATCAAGCAGACCCCCCAGACCCTCGCCGAGGGCCTGCGCGACGGCCTGGGCAAGAAGGCCGGCAGCAGCATCCGCGACGGCATCGACAGCGGCTACAACAACAGCATGGACGCCTACAACAACCGCAACAATCCCACCACGGGCAGTGGTGACGGCGGTGACGGCGACAGCTCGGGAAGTGACAGTTCCTCCTCCGACGGCTCGAACTCCTCGACCTCCGCGAACTCAAGCGCGTCCAACTCGTCGGGGTCGTCCAACTCGTCGGGATCAGCGAATTCCTCGGGCTCCTCCAACTCGTCGAACTCGTCCGGTACCTCGGGCTCCTCCAACTCCTCCGACTCCTCCAGTCCGGACTCGTCGACGACCTCGCGTTCGAACGCGAACACGGGCAACACGAACATCGGCGGTGGCATATCCGCCGACGGCGACGGCCCGGCGGCCTACAGCGCCCCCGACCTCGCAGGCCCGCCCAGTACCGACACCGGCACGGGAAGCGGCACCCCGGACTCCTCGCCCGGCGCCCCGGACTCCGGGCAGAATCCTTCCTCCTCCGCTCCGTCCTCCCGGCCGACGCTGTCGGACTTCGACGACCCCGCCCCCGGCAACACACCGCCCTCCCCCTCTTCGGACACCGGCGGCAGTACGCCCGGCACCGGTGACACCCGCGGCGGCTCCTCCTCCGGCGGCCTCTCCGCGCCCACCCCGCAATCGGCCCCCACACCGACGGGCGGCGGCACATCGTCCTCCACCCCCAGCGGCGGCGGGATCAGTACCTCCATCGACAGCCTCGCCGCCAGCATCCCCACCCAGTCCAACGCCGCCCCCACCCCCACCACGGCGGACCCCTCGACCGCGGGTCGTCCCCGTCCGGACGGCAACTCCTCGATGCCGACCTCGCCCGCGCCGCCCTCCACGGCGGACGGCGCGGCGGGCGTACGCACCGGCACGAACACCACCCCGGGCGGCCCCCCGTCCAGTACGAGCCCCACCAGCCCCAACCCCTCCCAGAGCACGCCCAGGACTCCCACCACCCCGGGCATCCCCAACCCCACCGCAACGGGCCCCGCCTCCACCCCGAGCCCGACACCGTCGACACCGCCCCGCACGCCGACACCATCGGCTGACGTCCGCACCCCGGGGACGCCGGAGACCCGTACCCCTCACCCGAACCAGCCCGCACCAGGGACCACACCGGGCCGCACGCCGAACCCCAGCACGCCCAGCTCCACGCCCACCCCCACCCCCACCCCCGGGGCGGCCACCACGCCCAGCACCGGCACACCGGGCTCGGCAGACACCCGCACGCCCCCCACGAACACGAACCCGGCCTCGACCACGCCCCACACGAGCCGCCCCGAACCAACCACCCCGAGCCAGGACCCGAGGCAGCCGGCTCCGACCAGGACCGCGCAGTCGCCTGCCGGCACTCCAGCGGCGACGCCAAGCCCGAACACCTCGGACTCCCCTGCTCCCGGCCGCGCACCCGACAGGGGCCCGACGCCGAACAACAGCGCCCCCAGCACCCCGGACACTCCCAGCACCCCGAACCAGCCCGGAGCCACCCCCAGCCCCACCCCCGGCAACAAGCCGCAACAGCCGGGATCGCAGCCCCACACGCCTCAGAACACCCAACCGAGCCCGGCGAACACACCAAACACGTCAAACACGCCGAACCAGCAGCAACCACAGGTGACGGCGGTCCCCACCCACACCGTGACCCCCGCCCCCAACGGTCACACCGCCCAGTCCACACCCCAAACCCCCCACACCACTCCGCCCGCCCAGCAACAGGGCCGGGACAGCACCACCAAGCCCACCACCCCCACGCCCGCATCCGCCACCCGCAACACCACACCCCCCGGCGGCGTCACCCACCCCACCCGTGCGGAACAGGACGCCCTCGACAACTCCGTCCCCCGAGACGAGAACGGCGACCCCACCCGCCCACCGGACCCCCAAGACGGCCCCTGGGTCCAGAACATCAACGGCACCGGATCCGACAACCCCGGCCGCAACAACAACTGCGTCGACGTAGCCCTGTCCACCGTCGACACCTACGCGGGCAACCCCACCGCGGCCGCCGCCCGCACCCCCGACCCCGACGCCGACGGCAACCCCTCCGACCGCGGTGAGAAGGGCGGCCGCGACCGCATAGAGAACACCCTCGGCGCCCGCTTCAGCGACCTCGGCAACGGCCCCGACGCCTTCAACCGCCTGGAGAACACCCTCCGCAACAGCGGCCACGGCTCCCAGGCCGTGATCATCACCCAGGACGCCAACGGCCGCGCCCACGCCTGGAACGCCGTCAACCACAACGGCCGCATCACCTACATCGACGCCCAGACCGGACGGACCAGCCCCAGCCCCCTGCACAGCGGAAACAACGGCGTCTTCGCGATTCCCCTGGACTCGAATCGAAAGCCGGTCGCCCCGGACTTCGGCGATCGATCACGGAACGATTCGGGCCAGTCGTCCGATCGACGGGCCCCCGAGCAGGCAGGCAGCGCCGAGCGGCGGCCGGACGGAGAACCCGCGGGGGCGAAGCCGGACGACCAGGACTCCGACAAGCCGCCGTACTCGGAGCCGCACGATCGTGGCGAAAGCAGCACCTCGGACGAGAGCCGCCGTATTACCGAGGATGGCCCAGAGAGTGATGTCTCTCGAACACACCCAGAACCTGAGGGCGAGAATTCCAGGGAATACGGACTCGAACCCGACCGACTCCAACACGATCTGCGGCGAGATCAAGACGTCCACAGGGTCGAACTGGACCGGGTACATGACCGACTGGATCGGTGGGCCGAGTCGGGCGAGCTCGCCCGCGTGCTGCAAGCGACGTCGGGCGACGGACCGCACCCCGACCCCAACGGTCCGCGCCGCTTCACCAGGAAACAACTCAGCGACAGCCTGGATGGGTTTGACCAGCTCTCGCGCGGCGAGCAACAGGCCGTAGTGGCATCCCTCGCCAGGCTCAGCGTCTCCTTCCACGAGCAGCACAGCGTCAGTCGGAACCCGGAGCGCATCACCCACCCATATCGCGAGCCGGGCGAGGGCGAGCCGGACAAGGACACAAAGGACCGGGGAGCCAAGCGGGCCACGGAGTCACTCGGTGTTCGGATGCACCGCAGGGCAGTGAACGCAATTCTCGATACGGCTAAATTCAAGAATCTTTCGCCGGAGAACCAGGCGGCCATCAGGCGGAACGGTCCAGATTTCACCGGAAAGAACTATGCCGTCCTTGAGGTAGAAGGCCCGCCGCCGGAGCGTGACGTCACCTACGTCGTGGATTCATCCGTGCCTTCCGGCCGGGTGCTGCCAGGAGTCACCCCACGTCACTCGGAGAAGCACTTGCTCGACTGGCTCAAACGTGTCGACCCGGACGGCTCCCAGTACACGCCCCTGGGGCTCTACACCGAGCGTGAGCCATGCGGAGTGGGCCAAGGCCATATGCAGTGCTCCACCACCCTTAGTGACCAGCGGCTCGCGGGAATACCGATCCACTACAGCGCCACGTACAGGGAGGACCCAGACGGCGTGGATCAGCGCGACAAGATGCTCGAAGAAAAGAGCGAAATCTTCGCGGAACTGGCCGGAAAGCCGGACCAGGAAGTCAAGCAAATCATGGAAGCGAAATGGCGCGAAAAGTACAGCGACGAGGCAGACAAAGAGAGGCTCGCAAAGGCACTGAAAAGACTCAACCATTCTGGCAGCAAGCTACAAAAGCAGATCGACCTGGAACTCAATGCACAGCGCAAAGAGCACAGGACCGAAAAAGAGAATGCCATTACCGCCGAGTCGACGAGTCACATCGACACCCTCAAAGAGACTTGGGAGAAGTTGCACCCTCAGCTGATCAGCTGATGCATCGCGACGGACCAGCAGTCTTCCCGCAGCCGGGGCCTTATCGCCTCCCCATGAACCACAACTAGGCTGAACCGCATGCCAGACAACATCGATGCTCTCATCCAGGATCTTTCAGACAGAGACCCCAGCCGCCGAGCCGCCGCAGAAGACAGGCTGATCGCCATCGGGGCCGAGGTTGTGGACCGACTCCTGTCTCACGCCCGTGACGCCCGGTCGTCGAGCCTGCAATTCGGCGCCGAGACCGTACTCAGACGCATGGGAACAACAGCAGTGCCGCGCCTGCGGGAGATCCGGCAGCATGGCCCGGGAAGCCTGCGCAGCAAAGCCCTGCAAATCCTGGTCGACACGACTGGCGCGGAGGACCTTGACTCCACCGATCGGCGCGCCGTGGAACGCCTCGTACGGGTCAAGCTCCTCGATGAGCGACCGGTGAGGGTTCCCTCCGAGGCCGGCCGCTGGCTGGCCTTCCCCGCAGAGCGACTTGATGACGCCGTAACCGCTCTCGGCCTGCACGACCTCCGGCCTGTCACCACCGTCATGGGCGTGGCCGCGACCACGGGAGCCACCGACTCCATCGAATTCCACGATTCCCAGGGTGAGAAGCAGACTGCCTACCGGGTCTTCATCACCCCGGAATTCGAGAACCGGCGCACGAGCACAGAGCTAAAGAACTGGCGCATGCTGTGGGGCAATTCGTTCCTGAACGAACTCGATGGCTTCGCTCAGGCGGACAAGCTCAGCGAACAATGTGGCGAGGCGCACTTCTACGTCATCGACCCCTACAACGACTCCGAGAACTGGTACGTCGCCCGTAACGGTCAAGGAGTGCGTAGTTACGGCACCTATGACGACCCACAGTTCGACGGAGAAGCACTGCCCTTCGAATTGGACTACATCGAATCAGCCCAAGAGGAAGACAACCCATTCCCCGACGAGGCTGAAGAATATACCGAAGGCGTTCCTGAGGTACGCGTGGCGGCCGCAAACCTCTCGGTCGAACCCGGTCCGATACGTGCAGCCGATACCCGCGGCCACGGATGGCTTGCCACCACCCGCCCCGACATACCCAATGCCCGCTTCAAGGGTGCCCTGCCCATCTGACGACTGGGCCCCTGAAGAGCTGGCACACACCCAAAAATCGAAGGCCTTCGCATACGTCCGCATGAGCGGAGGACGGAAATCCATGAGCGATTCAACAAACGACTACCCCCCGCACCCCCACATAGGCGGCCGCACCAACGCTCTGCGCGCGCTGGCCGCTTGGCGCATGGAGTGGCCAGGCGCTCCTCGGGTGGTGGCCCTGACAGGGGACTCCGGCAGCGGCCGTTCACGGTTGCTCACCGGTTTTCTGATGCTTTGCGATCCGGATTTCCGCAAACAGTTGCACCTCGACCAACTCGACCCGTCGACTGTGCCTCCGGAACTGCCCGCACCCGCCGCCGCAAACGCCCGCGGGCTGACCACCGCGCAGTTTCTGTGGGCACTCGCCGATCACTACGGGCTGTCGGTCGACCGCGCCGAGGATATCTACGCCGAGCTGGCTGCCCTGCGTGAACCCATACCCCTGATCGTTCTGGACGTGGATCAGGCGGGGCCTGTGCGAACCGCTGACGAGGCCTCCGCGCTCGTACACCAAGTACTCAAGCCCTTCGCCGCCCTTGGCACGACTCGACTCGTGGCCGAGCTCCCACGTCACTTGGCAGCCGAACTGGCCGAAGGTCTGCCGTCCGGGACGGTGCAGATCATCGATCTCGACGCCCCCCAGTGGGCCGATGCCGAAGGTCTTGTGCGGCATGCGTACGCCGCACTGAGTCCTCAATTCGCCGGACCGGAGCTGCCGTTCACTGAGGACCCGCAGGTCCGGAGCGCGCTGGCCGCGGCGATCGCGCGCCGCGCCGGCACCAGTCCCCTGGTCGTCCAACTCGCCGTCCAAGGCATCCTCACGACTCCCGGAGAGTTCGACCCGACCGACGAGCAGCAGCTGCCGTCGTCCGTCTGCGAGGCGCTCGACCTGCATGCCCGGCGGCTCGGTGCCGACCCGCAAACCCTGCGCCTGCTGCTCGCACCACTCGCGCTGGCCGAGGGCGATGGGGTGCCGGTCGAGCTGTGGGCGCCGCTTGCCAGCGCCGTGGCCGGGCGGGACATGAGCGAATCGATCGCCTCCGGCATGCTGCTTGCAGGATCGTTTGTGCGGCCTGCCCCGGACGAGACCGAAGAGACGGATACTCCCGAGAGGCGGGGTGAACGAACGCTGTTGCGCCTTGTACATCCCGCCGTCGGTGAGGAGATCTGTGCGGGCCTGCCCAATGTGCGCGCCGCTCAGGGACGAATAGCGATGGCTCTACTTGAAGCCGTGCCGGACCAGGACTGGGGCAAGGCAGACGCCTATATCCGTGATCACATCGCAGGGCACGCGCTTGGAGCCGACCTGCTACCCCAACTCCTCACCGACCCTGGCCTGTTCGTTCATGCTGCCCCCGTGCCTCTGCGGGCGGCTCTCGAGGCTCTGCCCCCGGATGCACTCGGTGCGCCCGGCCGCACCTACCTACGCACGGCCGCGCTGCTGACCCGCAACGAACTCCCCGCCCTGGGACGTGCGGCGCTCCTGGAGACCGCGTTCGTCGAGGATGGCCTGGTCGAGTACGCCAACGCCATACATCGTCTGGGCATCGATCTTCCTTGGCAGACTTTGTGGAGCACACCGCTCCCCGGCATCAGTGACGTGACAATCGCCGAGCTGCCCATGCCGGAAGGTGCCGCTCAGCCCGTCGCCATCCTCGTCGTGCCCGCAAACACACCCGGAGCCCGGCCGGTGAACGGCCCGGAGAAGACCACCACGGCAGAGCAGACAGGGGTGATTGTCCACGACCTCATTCAACCACTGCTCCTCTCCGAGGTTGACCCTGCTCAAATCGTCCGGCCTGGCGAGAATGCGAGGGCAGCCGCCCCGCTCGGGCTCAGCCGAGGCGCCGACTATCTGCGCGTATGGGATCGCAAGACGGGAGAGGCGGTGACCGCGCTGATCTCCGAAACACCGTTCATCGGAGCCGACCTCTCCCCCAGCGGCATCCTCCTCGTCGCAACAGCACGTGGGGCGAAGGCCCTGCGGATCCGCGCGACCGACCCAGCTATAGCCTCTTAGAAATGACCGCGCGGCCGCCGACCGCAGCGCCCCCGAGCCAGAAACAAACTTCGTGACCAGCAAGGAGCAGGCGCTCGCCATCGCGGACCGTTGGTTCAACCCCGCCCGCTCTCCGGACCTTCGCCGGAGGTCAAGATCCGGGAGTTCGGCCTCGACTGAGTGGTGTGGGCCGCAGCGGCACCGCTGGAACGCGCCCCGGAGGCGGGGAAGCCGTGGGAGTCAATTTCCAGGATCACTTGAACAACGTCTCCGACATTCTCAAGGCTTACGCCTTGCGGACGCCAAAGCCCACTGCGCAGGAAAGACCTGACGCATGAGCACCACCCCGAACCAGAATGAAGTCCGGGCAGAACTCGCGATGAACCGTGCCCTGCGATGGATCGGCCGGCCTCGCGACGCCAGCGCCTGGCTGTGGATCGGCGGGCGCGCGGACAGCGGCAGGACGGAGTTGTTGCGCGAGGTCGTCGCCCGCCAGCCGGCCGCGACCTGCGTCGACTGCGCCGGCAGGTCCGCGGAGGGGGTGGCCCGGGCGTGGTGACGGCGCTCGGCATCGCCGCCACGGACGCTTTCAAGGGCAACTTCGCCGCGGTAGTCCGCCAGATCTCCGAGGACCCCGTGGTCGTTCTTGCGAACACACAGTGGGCAGGACGGTTGTGCACCTCGCGCGAACCGGAGCGTGTACTCGATAAGGTGGCACACGTACTCGTCAAGAACCATCGGCGCGGGCTGCGGATGCGCTTGCTGGTCGAGGTCGGCGATGCCCCGCGCTGCGCCGCCGAGTTGGGCGGCTGGCATCTGACCCTGCGAGGGGGCTTTGACAACATGCGGGCCTTCCCGGAGCTGGGGGATGAAGCGGCCTTGCCGGTCGCCCTCCGCGCGCTGGCGTTGGCCGAGCACCGCTTCGTACCCTTGCCCGTGTGGTCCCTGCTCTGTTCGGCCCTCGGCCGGAACATCCTGGAGTCCCGGCTGGAGGTGCTTCTCGGCGGCTCGGCGGCCGGGGACTGGCTCCACAGGTCGGACGACGAGGCGGGCGCCGCCCTCGTGTCCTTTCGCCAGGAAGCAGCGGCCAGGCAGCTGCGTACGGAGATGCCTGCTGAGGAAGCCAGGTCCTGTCACGCGCGAGCACTCACCGCCCTGTCGGCCCCGGACGCCCCCGAGGTGACGCGGTGGTACGCCGGTCGTGCCCTGGCTGGTCACGCGGCAGCGGCCGACCGGTTCGCGGAATTCCTCGCGGACGCCGCAGCGGTCGTCCGCGTCGGCCACGAGTCACTGTTCGAGGCGTTCGAGGCGTTCGAGGCCGCGTTCCACGGACGGCCCATCCCTCAGTGGAGTGCCGGTGCCCACATCCATTACTTGGCGCGCCGCGGTGTTCGGCCGTCGTCCCAGGGTGAGTGGCTGGCGCTGTTGCACCTCAGCCTGATGCAGGCCGGTCCGAAGGGGGAAGCAGCGGCCGATCGGCTCCTGTCGGCGGCCTGCCCCGGAGCCCTGCCCTGGCAAACGCTCTGGGCCGACGGCGTCGGTGCCGGTACGTTCACCACGGACGCACTGGTCAGGCTTCCCATCGTCCGGACACTCCACATCATGCACACATCGGCAGGTGACTTGGTCACGGTCCGCACCCGTCACAACCAGATCGGCGCCTGGAACCTGGCCACGGGCGCGCCTCAGGCCGAATCCGACAGGGCCGCGGACGTGTCTGGCACGATGCACGCGGATCAAGGGCCTCGGGGGTGGCGGCCTGCCGGGGCCGCTGACGGTGAAGTGGATCTGCCCCGCATACCCGAGTACATCCGTCGAGGCGTGCGCTCGGGATCTCGCGTCGCTCTGGCCTCCACCGACGGGGTGTGCGCCATCGAAATCAACCACAGTGCCGCGCAGAAAGCCACGCCCGGTCTCCTCAAGCGGCTGGTGGGCACCGTCACGCGGCTCGCTCCGGCGGACTTGCCCGCCGCGGCCCTGAACCCCACGACCGAGTGGCTGACGAGTCTCTGGGGACCTGCGGCGGTCAGACGGTTCCCGCAGGGCACCCTGCCACCTGACATCTCCGACACCGATACCCGCGCATTCCTCTCCTCAATAGGCCTCCCCTGCGTCACCGGCTTTCTCGAACTCGACACCACCGGGCTGGAGGACGCAGGCCTGCGTTCCGTTGCTGGGGCCGTCGGCAATCCGGCCGGAAGGGAAGCACCGTACTTCTCCCCCGGCAGCTGGCAGGGTGCACGACTCCTTCTCGACGGCCACGACGGAAGAGTGCTGCCGGACGGTTCGTCGGGCATTGACGACTCGCTGGCCGGAAACAGCCTCGGTCAGTTCATCGCCATGGTCCGACTCTACTACTGGTGGTTCGCCTCCGACTGGTCGGTCGAGGACATGGAGAGCGATGTTCGGCGCTGGCTGAGCCAAATCGACCCCGAAGCTTTCCAGACACAATGCTGGCAACGTCTCTTCGACGATTACAACTTCGATGTCCGGGTCTGAGAAGGGCGACTTCAACAACTACTGAGGTTGAACTCGTGGAGTCGTAGGGGCTGACGGTTGGTGGCCGGTGCGGTATTACCGGGGGCATGCGGTATCCACAAGGGGGCGGGCTGA
>NZ_JBSFUB010000092.1:0-27882 GCF_053591575.1 Streptomyces altiplanensis
GTACGCCGGCACCTCGTCGGCCGGTTGTCGTGAGGACGGCTCGCCGTCGAGCCTCGTCGTGGCGCTCCCGGAGGCGCCGTTCACCCGGATGATCATCCATGACCCGGTAGTAGCGGCGCAGGTCGAGCGAGTGGTCGCGTACGCGTTCCAGGTGCTTGCTGACCCGGCCCATCACCGTGTCGAGCACGAGCGGCGCGAGCAGACCGCGGAATCGGGGGCTGATGCCCTCCAGCGCGTAGTCGCGGGTGTCGAAGACGGTGACGTCGTGGGAGACGCGCTTCGCGAAGGCCTCGGCGCGGTCGGTGAGGGCGCGCGTCTCGTCCTCGCCCTGGAAGACGATCACGCTGGTGTCCTTCTCCAGCAGTTCCAGGGAGCCGTGGAAGAACTCGGCGCTGTGCACCCGGGTGGTGCGCAGCCACTGCATCTCCTCGAGGATGCACATGGAGTAGAGGTACGTGAAGCCCCACAGGTTTCCGCCGCCGACGAGGAAGTGGTAGTCGGTGTCCTTGTGGGCCTCGGCGAAGGCGGCTGCCGGGGCATCGGCCTGCCTGGCCACGTCGAGGAGGACGCGCGGGATGTCCGCGAGCTCGTCGGCGAGCTTCTCGTATCCCTCGAACTCGCCCCGGCGCGCGAACAGCCGGCCCATGAGCAGCAGCATCTGCGGGTCGAACGGCCAGGCCTTCGGCTCCGACACGAGCGCGACGTCGACGCTCCGGGCGATGGGCGAATCGGCGTACCCGGTGAAGCCGACCGTCCGGGCGCCCTTCGACTTGCAGAACTCGACGGCGCGGAGGCTGTCCTCCGTCGTGCCCGACACGGAGGTGAAGACGGCCACCGAGCGCTCGCCGAGCGTGGCATCGCCCGCGGCGGCGAGCTCGGCGGCGACCACGGCCCGTACGGGGAGCGTCGAGATGCGCCGGGCGAGCTGTTCGTAGGGCCACATCTGGGCGTACGTGCCGCCGGCTCCGACGAGGAAGAGGTGGTCGAACCCCTCGTCCACGAGGCGGTCGGCGAGCTCCTCGATCCGGTGGCGCAACGCCACCGTGCTCGCCAGCTGGGAGAGGAATTCCGGCTCGTTGAATCCGAGCATCTTCGCGTCCTTTCAGGAAAGGGTGCGGCCGGCGGCGCTGAGCGACCTGATACCGGTATCACGCGGAGGTCACGCTGACACAGTGGACGCACACCGTCAACACCGAAGCGGCGCAGATCTTCTGCTGAGCGTGCTCAACTTGGCTCCCAACAGCAGATCTTCAGGGAATGGGCGCATCAATCCGCGCGCCCGCCGAGCGGCTCCGGCCGGTCGAGAAGAAGATCTTCATTCCATGTCTGGTACCGGTATCAGAATCTCTGTACAGTCGCCGCACACCAGCGGTTCGTGTCAGATCCGTGTCAGAAAGGAAGCCCATGCGCGCTCGTGCACTGACGAGGTACGCGGCACTCTTCGGGGCCTCGGTGCTCGCCCTCACCGGCTGTTTCGCCGGGCCGGCGAAAGCGCCGGCGGCCGACGTCACCGCGAAGCCGGAGTTCTCCGGCACCCTCAGCATCCTCACCAAGTTCGCGGGCGATCCGCTCAGTCCGTACTTCGAGGACCTCGCCGCCGCGTACGAGCGGAAGCATCCCGGGGTGGAGGTCGAGCTCATCCAGGAGACCGACCAGAGCATCAAGGACAAGACGAAGACGCTCACCGCGTCCGACGCCCTTCCCGACCTCTACTTCACGTGGACGGGCAACTGGGCCGAGAACTTCATACGCGGCGGCCGTGCGTCGGACCTCACCGAGGTGATCGGCCCCGACACCGAGTGGGGCCGGACCTTCAGCGAGGCGTCCCTGTCCGCCTTCGCCCACGACGGCCGGTACTACGGGATACCCCTGTACAACAACGGCAAGTTCATGGGCTACAACAAGGCCGCCTTCGCCGAGGCCGGTGTCGAGGTGCCCACCACCTTCGAGGAACTCCTCGACAGCTGCCCGCACCTGCGCAAGGCCGGATACGAGCCCATCGCCTTCGGCAACAAGGACGGCTGGCCCGCCCTGCACTACCTGCAGCAGCTCTTCGCGTACCACGTGCCGCGCGAGATCCGCGAAGCGGACCACCACCCCGGGACGGCCACGCTCGACGACGCCGGCTACCTCACCGCGCTCAAGCAGTTCAAGACCCTGGTCAGCACCTGCACCGATACCCGCGGCGGCACCAACGGCGTGCTCTACACCTCGGCGCAGGAGGCGTTCTCCCGCGGCAAGGCGGCGATGTACTACCAGGAGATCCTGGAGTTCGACAACGCGACAGCGGCCGGCGCGGGAGCCGGGCCCCGGGCTCTCACACCCCAGAACCTGGCCGTCCGCCCGCTGCCCGTACCCGAAGGAGCGAAGGGCGACCCCGAGGCGATCGAGGGGGCGCCGGAGGGGTACCTCGTCAACGCCAGGTCGCCGCGAGCGGCCCTCGCCGTCGACTTCATGAAGTTCGTGACGGAGCGCCGCAACGCGAAGACGCTCTCCTCGCCCCCTTACGGCCAGCCCAGCACGGTCGTCGGAGCGGTCACCCCCGAGACCTCCAGCCGGGCCGTCTTCCAGGGCATCGAGACGGTCAACAAGGCCCCGCGCCTGGCCGGCTGGCTGGACATGGTGACGGCGCCCGAGGTCGCCGACGCCTGGCTGGCCGGCGGCGAGGCGCTGATCAGCGGCGGCATGTCTCCCGGGGAAGTGCTCGAGAGCGTGCGCCGGGCCTCGAAGTCGGCCAAGTAGCCGCACGGCCGAAGGGAGACATGCCGGTGCGCACCATGTGCCGAAGAGCGCTCGGGCTGGCCTGGGTCATTCCGGCCCTCGTCCTGCTCGGGGTGTTCGTCTACCTGCCGCTCGTGCAGAACTTCGGGTTCTCCACGCTGACGTGGGACATCTACAGCGGAAGCCAGGAGTACGTCGGCCTGGAGAACTACCGCGAACTGTTCGACGACCCGGTCTTCTGGTCGTCGTTCGCCAACAACCTCTGGTACGCGGTGCTGTCGATCGTGTTCCAGGTGTGCGGCGCCCTGCTGCTCGCCGCACTCGTCGAAAGCATCCGCAGCCCTCGCTGGGCGCGCGCTCTCCGGGCGGTCTACTTCATCCCCTCGGCGATCTCCCTCACCGTCGCGGGCCTGCTCTTCTACTTCGTCTACGAGCCCAGGCTGGGGCTGCTCAACCACGTGCTCGAAGCGGTGGGACTCGGCCGGTTCGGCCAGGCGTGGCTGGGGCAGGAAAGCACCGCGATGTTCGCTGTCATCGCGATGAGCCAGTGGCAGGGTTTCGGGTACTGCACCCTGCTGTTCGCCATCGCGATCCAGCGCATCCCCTCCGAGCTGTACGAGGCGGCCTCCCTCGACGGCGTCGGGCCGGTCCGCCGCTTCTTCCACGTCACGCTCCCGCTGGTGCGCGAGATGACCGGGCTCATGATGATGGTGACCGTCTCGGGCGCGTTCCAGGTGTTCAACGAGGTCATGGTGATGACCAGCGGCGGCCCCAACAACTCGACGCAGGTGCTGGGCACCTGGCTGTACCGCAACGGTTTCGTACGCAACGACTTCGGCTACGCGGCGGCGATCGGCACGGTGATCTTCGTGATCACCCTCGCCATCGCCGTGGCACAGCTGTGGATCACCCGTAAGAGAAGGGTGGAATGGTGAGCCGCCTCGGCTTCCTCGGCGCGATCGCGCGCATCTTCATGTGGGCCTTCCTGCTCGGCCTCGCAGTGGTCGTGCTCTACCCGCTGCTGTGGATGGTGCTCAACGGGTTCAAGACCAACGCCGAACTCTTCGACGACCCGTTCGCGCTCCCCGTCGACTGGAGTTTCGCGAACTACCAGAAGGCGTGGAACCGCGGGGTGAGCGACTACCTCATGGCCAGTGTGCTGGTCACGGTGGTCTCCACGGTCGCGACCGTGTTCATCAGCGCCTGGGCGGCGTACGGACTCACCCGCGTGAACATCCCGCTCAACAAGGTGCTCACCGCCGTCGTCCTCGGCGGGCTCATGCTCACCCCGACCGTGGCGCTCGTGCCCCTGGTGCGGATGTTCCAGGCGATGGGCCTCTACAACAGCTTCTGGGCACTGCTCATCCTGTACACGGCCTTCCGCGTCCCCTTCACGACCTTCCTGATCCGCGCCTACATGATCGACCTGCCGCGCGAGGTCGACGAGGCGGCCGAGATCGACGGCGCCGGCCGCTGGACCGCGTTCTGGCGGATCATCCTGCCGATGTGCAAGCCGGTCATCACCTCCACGGTGCTGCTGCACGTCCTCTTCGCCTGGAACGAGTACCTCTTCGCCATGGTCTTCACCAACGGCAGCGACGTACAGACCCTTCCGGTGGGCCTGACGAGCCTGATGAGCAAGCACGGCACCGACTTCCCCGTCGTCTTCGCCGGCATGGCGATCGCGGCGGTACCGGTGGTGCTGCTCTTCTTCTTCGGGCAGCGCTACATCGTCAAGGGCCTCGCCGACGGCATCGGAAAGTGACCGCGCGCCAGCTACGAAGGAGCCCTCCATGGCCCTCTCCACCCGGCAGATCACCGGATCCAACTTCGCCTACCAGCACCTGCCGTTCGAGCGGTTCCTCGACGACATGGCCGGCCTCGGCCGTGAGAAGCTCGAACTGTGGGGCATCGCGCCCCACTTCCACATCCCGCGGCTGACCGACGCCGACGCGCGGAGCGTCCGGCGCCTCGCCGCGGCACGCGGTCTTCGGACGCACTGCCTCACCCCCGAGCAGGTGATGTACCCGGTCAACGTGGCCTCACCGGTCCCCTGGCTGCGCACCGAGAGCATCCGCATGTTCCGCCGCGCGGCGCAGCTGTGCGCGGAACTCGGCGCGGAACTGCTCCTGGTGACCCCCGGGCGCGGTGACGAGAGCGAACCGGCGGACGTCGCGTGGCGCCGCTCCGTCGAAGCGGTCGGCGACATCGCCGCCTACGCGGACACCCTGGGGGTGGGGTGCGTACTCGAACCGCTCCAGCGCGTGGAGTCGAACCTCGTCAACGACTACCGCACCCTCGCGGCGATGACCGACGAGATCGGCGCGGCGAACCTCGGCGCCGTGCTCGACACGGTCGCCATGGCTGTCGCCGGGGAGACCGTGGACGACGCCTTCGACGCGCTCGGCGACCGCATCCGGCACGTCCACCTCATCGACGGCCGCCCCGCGGGGCATCTGGCGTGGGGCGACGGGGAGCTGCCCCTGGCCGAGTACCTGGCCGCCCTCGACCGCCGGCGGTACGGCGGCTGCATGACCTTCGAGCTCTTCGGCGACGGCGGTTACGCACGCGATCCGCGGCCGGTGGTCGAGCGGTGCCACGCCGCCGTCGAGGCGGCCGCCCCGTCCCGGTGACACCCGCCCGTCCCGGTGACACCGGCGACGAGCCGCGGACCGGCCGGACGCGTCGCGGAACCGGAGCACGGACGTGAAGGGACACCGTTTCCCGCCGCCGGGCAACTGCCCCGGCAGTTCCCGGGCGCTCCGGACTCAGGCACACCCGGACGCCTGACGGAGCGCCGCGGCCGCTCGGTGAGCAGGGCCTCCTGAAGGCCGAAGGGGTGAAGGCGCGCAACCAGGCGGGTGACTCTTCGCTCGTGGCGATCTCCCGAAGCAGTTTCAGCGCGTTGAGGTGGGCTCGCTTTCGCCCGTCGCCTCCATGGAGCCGGGCGATCCCACTCTCGTCTTCTGGAGGTTTCATGCTCCGCTCCCGTGTCCGGCAGCTGTCCGCCGTCGCGGCCACCGCCGCCATGGCGATGGCCGCCACCGGTGCCCTCGCCTTCACCGCCCAGGCGGCACCGGCCCCCCTGCCCGAGACCGCGGCCAAGGCCAAGGTGCTCAACTGGCTGGCGCACAAGCACTCGGACACCCTGCCGCGCTCGGTACGCGAGGGTTCCGACTGGACCGTTTACGCACACCTGTACGAGTTCAAGACGGGCAAGCCCGGCAAGAGGATCGGTGACACCACGACCCACTGCAGCGCTGTCGAAGTGACGCCCCACGGTGTCGTCGCACAGTGCCAGAGCGTGCTGCGCACCGACCACGGCAGCATCACCCTGAGCGGCAGCCTGGACATGTTCGGCCCCGGCCCGTACGGCGGCGACGCGGCGGTCACCGGCGGCACCGGCACGTACGCGGAGGCCGAGGGGCAGGCCGAGGTCGTCATCGACGACGAATACGCCAAGCTGCGCATCAGCCTCGACGACTGAGCCCACGCCGGCCGGCTCCGCCCGCTCGACGGGCGGAGCCGCTGTCGTTCCCGCTCCCGCCCCCGGGCAGGGCGAGCACACGTGTGATTGACCACTGATGTGGCCTGTGGTGGCAAAGACGGGGAAGAGGCTAAGAGTGCCTGAAGTTACCGACCCTTTGCTGAATCTCGTCCGGCGGCACAAAGAACCCGTGGTCGTGCAGACGGTCCGGTCCACCGTAGCCGCAGTGATCTCCTACGTCGTCGCCCTGATGCTGAGCAGCGAACCGGCGCCGCTGACCGCGCCGCTGACCGCGCTGCTCGTCGTCCAGGTCACCCTGTACGCGACCCTCACCACCAGCATGCGCCGAGTGAACTCGGTGGTGGTGGGCGTGGTCATCGCCATCGGCTTCAGTTCCCTGGTGGGTCTGTCCTGGTGGAGCCTGGGACTGATCATCCTCGCCTCGCTGGTGATCGGCCGTTTCGTACGGGCCGGTGAGTTCGTCCCCGAGGTGGCGATCAGCGCCATGCTGGTGCTGGGCGTCACCACGAGGGTCGCCGAATCGGCCTGGGACCGGGTGCTGGAGACACTGATCGGGGCGGTCGTCGGACTGCTTTTCAACATCCTGTTCGTGCCACCGGTGTGGGTGCAGCCCGCCAGCGCGGCCATCGAAGGTCTCGCGGGCCGTATGCGCGGGCTGCTGATGTGCCTCGGCGACGAGGTGTGCGGCCACACCCCCGTGGCGGAGGCCGCCGCCCTGCTGCACGAGGCGCGCCGGCTGGACCATGACATCGTCGAGGTGGACGCGTCCCTGCGGCAGGCGGAGGACAGTCTGCGGCTCAACCCCCGCGTCAAGGAGGGCCTGCTCTTCCGCGTCGTGCTGCGCACCGGTCTGGACACCCTGGAGATCTGCGCGGTGGTGCTCCGTACGGTGTGCCGCACGATGACCGATCTCGCCAAGGCGCGGACGGAAGAGTCGCTCTTTCCCCCGGACATCGCCGACGCCCTGCGGGAACTGTTCACGCACATGGCCCGCGCGGTCGAGAGCTTCGCCGTACTGATCACCACGCAGGTCACCGTCAACGCTGAGGAGGCGGAGGAACGGCTGCTGAAGGAGCTCGCGGCCAGCCGCGACAGCCGCGAGATCGTCGCGCACATGCTCCTCGCCGGCGTGCGGGAACATCCGCGCCAGTGGCAGCTGCACGGAGCGCTGCTGGCCGAGGTCGACCGGATCCTGGACGAGCTGGACGTGGAGAAACGCTCGATGAGGCTGGTGGAGGAGCTGGACCGGCAGTCCCGTGAGCAGCGGGAGAAGTACCCGCTGGTGGCCAGGCTCCGGGGCAGGATGCGTGTCGGCCGGTCGGACGAACGGTCCGAGGAACTCTGACCGCCCGGTCCGCGGAGCACGGCCCTCGGGCGGGTACGGCCTCCGGGTACGGCCTCCGGGTACGGCCTCGTGGAGGAAAACAGCGGTTCTTCCTCGGCACCCCCGACTAGGCGGGCGATCACCGGGTACCCGATGTGACGTGCCAAGATCCGCGCGGCGGGCACGCTGCCGCGCGTCACCGAAGAGGAGGCGCAGATGAGCACGGTGAAGGAGACGGTAGAGGTCGAGGTCCCCGTTCGCACCGCCTACAACCAGTGGACGCAGTTCGAGGAGTTCCCGAACTTCATGGAGGGGGTGGAGGAAGTCAGGCAGATCGACGACCGCCACAACCACTGGACCACGAAGATCGGGGGAGTCGAGCGGGAGTTCGACACCGAGATCGTCGACCAGCTCCCGGACGACCGGATCGCCTGGCGTACGACGAGCGGCGACACGCAGCAGAAGGGCCTGGTCAGGTTCGAGCGCCTCGACGACACGCACACACGGGTCGAGCTCGTGATGGACGTCGAGACGAGCGGGGCCGCGGAGAAGGCCGCCGACATGACCGGGATGATCGACCGGCGCGTCAAGGGTGACATGCGTCGCTTCAAGGACTACATCGAGCACAAGGGCGGCGAGACCGGCGCCTGGCGCGGCCGTATCACGCCCGGCGGCTGACCGCCGCCCCAGCTCTTCAGACTTCCGCAGGTCACCGCACGGTGACGGCTCTGGTGCCCGCCCGGCGCCAGGGCCGTCGTCGTGTCTCCGGCCGTACGCCGAAAACCGACCGCGCCGGGATTGAGCGGGGGCTTGTCAACTTTGCTGCTGGGAGTTATATAGGTGGTGTCGCCATGTGCATCCCGTATCCGGGAAAGGAGTGACCGATGATGCTCATGCGGACCGATCCCTTCCGTGAACTCGACCGGCTGACCCAGCAGCTGATGGGCACCGCCGCGCAGCCGACGGCCATGCCGATGGACGCCTTCCGGGAAGGCGACACCTTCGTCGTCGAAATGGACCTGCCCGGGGTGGACCCCGATTCGATCGACCTGGACGTCGAACGGAACGTGCTGACCGTGAAGGCCGAGCGCCGCTCCCACGCGGGCGAAGACGCGGAAGTCCTGATCACGGAACGGCCGACGGGTTCCTTCAGCCGCCAGATGTTCCTCGGTGAGACGCTGGACACCGAGCGCATCGACGCCTCCTACGACGCCGGAGTGCTGCGCCTGACCATTCCGGTCGCCGAGCAGGCCAAGCCGCGCAAGATCGCCATCAGCGGCGGAAGCTCGCAGAGGCAGATCAGCGGCTGAACCCGGCGGGGCGGGGCCCGGACCGTGAACTCCGGCCCGGGCCCGCCCCGCGGGCGGGCGCACGTCGACACCGACACGCACGAGAGAGGGCCGGCATGGTGATCAAGTGGGACGCGTTCTTGGCCGCCGTCCAGGAGCGGGGCCAGTACCCCTCGCGCCAGGAGGCCGAGCGGGCCACCCGTGTGGTGATCGCTCTCCTGGGTGCGCACGTCGTGGGCTCGGAGCGGGCCGAACTCGCCGCCCGGCTGCCGGAAACGTGCGCGCTCCTGCTGCTCAATCCGCTCCCGGCGGCCGAACCGCTCGGGCCGGAGCGGTTCGTACGGGCGACAGCGGCGTGGATCGAGGGAGCCACGGAAGAGACCGCCAAGTGGGACGTCGGCGCCGTCCTCAGCGTCGTGGCCGACGCGGCGGGCGACGAACTGATGCGCCGTGTACTGCTCCAGCTTCCCCCCGGTTACGACCTCCTCTTCGGCCGCCCCGAGGCCACATGAGCACCGGTGCGTCCGGCGGCGCAGGCCCGACGGCCCGGCCGGGACCGCGCACAAGGTGCTGCGGCCCTGGCGAGGAGGCATTCTGAATCCGGACATTCGTTTCGGATTCGCGTTACTAGAACCATTCGCGTTCTTCGATTCTTGTGTTCACCAAATAAAACAGCAGAGAGAAGGTAGCCACAGCCATGCGGTGGAACGAACTCATACAGCAGGTACGCGTCTCGGGGCAGTACGCCACCGACGCCGAGGCGGAGCGCGTCCTGCGCACCGTGCTGACTGTGCTGGGCGCGCACATCACCGGCGACGAACGCCGTGCGCTGACGCGGTGCCTGCCGGTGGAAGCCGCCTGCATCCTCGCCCGCCAGACCCCGGCTGCCCAGGCTCTGACCGCACCCCAGTTCGTCGATGCCGTCGCCGCCAGACTCGGGGACCTCACGCCTCCGGCCGCCCGCTGGGGAGTCGGCTCCGTGCTCAGCGTCGTCGCGGACTGCGCGGGGGACGACCTCACCCGGCGCATCACCGCCCTCCTCCCCAGGGGTTACGCCCTCCTTTTCGGCCGCGCCGAACTGGCGCCGGCGGCCTGAGAACCGGGCCCGTCCGCCGGGGATGCCTCTTTCGGACCCCTGCCGCGCCGACGCATACGGTCGTACGCTGACCGTATGACGGAGAAGGAACGTGTCACCATCACGATCCCGGCGGACAGCGCGGCCATGCTGAGAAAGCTCGCCCAGGAGAAGCGCATCGAGTCCGTGTCGGCGTACGTGACCGAAGCGGTCGAAGAGCGCCTGGGACGCGAGGAGCGCGCCCGGCGCATCATCGAGGGCTGGGCGGCCGAGGTCGAGCGGACCAGCCCCAAGGAGTGGGCGAGAGCCCTGGAGTGGGCCCAGACCTCGGACCGGCGCGGCAACAACGCGGGCGCGGCCGCGTGATCGGCGGGTACATCCTCGACGCCGGTGCGATCCGGCAGCTCGTCCTCGGCCGTCCCTTCATGGTGGCCCGGGTCGTGGTCTCGGTCGAGCAGATCCAGGTGCTCTACGTCCCCACGACGGTCCTGGCGGCCGGACTGATCGGCCACGACATCTCGCCCCGCCGCCGTGAACAGGTCGACCTGGCGCTGGCCGCACCGGTCTTCGAGTTCCACGACCTCGACCGGCCCGCGGCCCTGGCCGTCGCCGACCTGGCGACCATGGCCCAGGTCGACCTCGCCACCGCCCACGCCGCCCACCTCGCCCTGCGGCGCCCGGGCTGGCCCGTCATCACCGACCGGCCCGCCGAACTGCACAAGATGAACCCGGGCATAGAGACGGTCGAGCTGCCGTAGACCGCGTGTACGCGAGGGGCGCCCCGCACGGCGGACGGGTGACTTTCCGGGTAGCGCAGAGCCATGTGGGTAGACGGGTGGCACATCCGCGGTGGCGCGCTGTACGCCACCGGTTCCACTGGCGAGGAAAGGGCTGACCGTGGCGGGAGAAGACCTGGGGCGACTGCTCGAAGGGCTGCTGGGGAAAGGCGACGGAAGGGCGGACCTCCTCGGCTCCCTGCTCGGCTCGCTCAGCGGGAGCACGGCAGGGAGCGGCAACCCGCTGGACCGGCTGCTGGCGGTGTTCGGTGAACAAGGACTGGGGCACAAGGCCCACACATGGGTCGGAGCGGGTGACAACGAGCCGATCGACGGCGCGCAGCTCGCAGAGGTGCTGCCGCCGGGCACCCTCCAGAAGGTGGCCCAGGAGGCGGGGGTGTCCCCGGACGAGGCTGCCGATCAGCTCGCCCAGGTCCTGCCGGAGGTGGTGGACAAGCTGACGCCGGGAGGCCAGCTCCCGCACGACACGTCGCTGGAGGACCTGATCAAGGCGCGGGCGGCCGGACGCTGAGCCTGCGGCGGTGAGCCGCAGTGGGCCGCACCGCGCGGTGCGGGACGGCCGTCGCGAGTGCCGGGGGCAGGACCCCGGACGCGACGGCGTTCCCGTACTCAGGCACGCGGCAGCATCCGCAGGTGGTCGAGGAAGTCGCGTACGCCGGGGCGGCCCGGATCCTGCCGGGCCAGGACGCCGCCGAGGTCTTCGGCGACCATGGACAGGGACGGCAGGGAACGGCGGTTGCCGCCGAGCGCCTTCATGCCGAAGGCGACCGCCTCGTCGAACGCGCCCTGCCGGGCGGCGACGACACCCAGGGTGATCCGCGCCTCCGCGTTCCGCATCGGTGAGCGGTCCGTACCGTCGTGATCGGCACCGGCCCGCAGCACCTGACGGGCGAGATTCTCGGCAAGCCGGTCCTCGCCGAGCTTGCGGTAGCAGTCCATCGAGCAGAAGTCCCACTTCGCGGGGTCGGCGGTGAAGTGATTCTCCGGGTTCTCCGGCAGGCCCAGCTCCTCGAGGAGACGGCGGCCGCGGTCAAGAGCGGTCCCGACCTGGCGCCGGTCGCCGATCCGCGCCCACGCCTTGGCCTTCTGCGCCCACAGCTGCACCTCGACGTCCGTGTGCGGCGCGGCCGCGATGCCCTCCTCCGAGGCCGCGATCACCTCACGCAGGTCTCCCCGGGTCAGCGCGAACCAGGCACGCATCTCGTGCCCCCATCCGGCGATCAGGGGGTGGCCCGCCTCGCCCGCCAAGGACAGCGCGGCCCGCCGGGCGGCCTCGGCACCGTCCCAGGAGCCCGAGTCGTACTCCACGCAGCCGGTCAGCAGCGCCAGCATTTCCGCCTGCACCAGAACTTCCCGGCGCTCGGACGCGGTCAGTCGCCGCGACCGCAGCACTCCGGAGAGCCGGCGCGACCAGGAACGGCTCTCCGCCAGCAGGTGTTCGCCCGGCAGGCGGGCGTACTCCGAGCACAGCCGGTCGACCGTGAGGGCAAGGGCGTCGAGTGTGGCCCGGTCCACGGCATTCGCGTGCAGCCGCGCGACGGCCTCAGCGGTGTCCGCCGCCGCGGCGGTCCGCGCCCCGGGCCTGCTGCCACAGGGGCGCTCCGGAGGGAAGAAGGCGAGGGCCGGCGTACCGGACACCTGTGAGATCAGCGCCTTGTGGTCCCGGGGTTCGGCCGCGCCGGACTCCCACCGAAGCCACTCCCGGGCCAGCGCCTGCGGCTCCGGAAGCGGATCGGGGGAGTGGGCGGTCATCGCGCGGGCCACGTCCAGCGGGCTCCAGCCGCGGGCGGCGCGCTCGGACTCCATGCGCTGCGCCCATGCGGGGCGACCGTCGGCCATCCCGAGCCCTCCTCCACCACGGCCCTTTCCCGCCGAGTCCGGCACGCGGGGCTCCCGCACGCAGGGGGCGGAGAGGGAATTACTCGGAAGCGGCGCCGCCCTCCGGCCCCTGTTCCTCGCTCTCGTCCCGCTCCCCCTCTGCCTGGGAAGGGGTCGTCTGGCGCACGTTCTCGCGCTCCTCGTCTTCGCGTTCGCCCTCTGCCTGGGAAGGTGTCTGGTCACTCATCGGGATGGTCCTCACTGGCGAAGTGCCCGGTAGTCGTGGAAACGGAGATCATTCGGCCCTCTCGTCTCTCGCCTCTCGTCTCGGCCGTTCACACGCCATTTTCGGCGCTCGGCGGCTTTCCGGCGATCCGGCGATCCGGCGGACAAGGAGCGCCCGAACGGGCCCCGTGGAGCGGCTCGCAGGGGCGGCGGAAGCCGATGAGCGAGCCGGCAGGGCCGAACGGGCGCTGGAACGTTTTCGTCGTCGCACCGCCTCCGTGTACCCACTACGAGCTCGATAGCCGTACCGCCCCCCGCCGGTGACGAGCCCGGCGGCTGGCGGCGGAGAACGGCGGAGAACAGCGGACGGGGCCGGATCCCTCAGCCGGCCGCGTTGTCGACGCGCAGCCGTACCTGATGCTCCAGGCGTTCAAGGCTGTGGTCGAGGGCGTCGTTCACGGCTTTCTCTCCGGGGTCGTGGTCCTCGTCGAAGAACGAAAGATGCACCGTCACCTCGGAGGCTCCGCTGCCCAGACCGGCCACTTGGAGCCACCCGGTATAGCTTCCCTGCTCCCTGGTCCCCCACTCCAGCCGCATCTGGTCCTTCTGCGCGCGCAGCAGCGCCGCGGTGTCCTCGTCGGTGCGGTCCTCGTGGACGGTGACGGCGGGCAGTTCCCCGGCCCGCACATGCAGTGCCTCCGGCAACCACTGGTCCAGCTGGTCGACATTGGCCGCCTGGTCGAAGATGTGCTCGGGCAGCGCCGGCATTGTGCGCGAACGTTCGTACTCAGTCATCACCACACCGTTCCTCGGCTCGAAACCGTTCGACGAACGGATGCCCGGCCTGCCGGACATGAAGCCGCGCGACCACAGAACCACCCGTTCGCCGGTCTCGCCGCCCGGGCGCCCGCCCCGGCGGACGCGGGCCGGTTCCGGAGCCGCGCCGGATCCCTTGACGCGCTCCCGGGGCCCTTACATACTGACGGCCAAATCGATTTGGCCAAATCGATTTGGCCCCCGTCCCGGGCCGGATCATGGTCGAAGCCGGAGCGAGCCGAACGGAGCTCGAACGTGTCCAGTCCCCGCCCCGCGTCCCTTCCCGACTCCCGCCCCCAGTCCCTTCCCACGGGTTCTCCCACGCCGCACCCCGTGGACGAATCCCGCCCGATCGGCAGGATCCTGCTCTTCGGTGTCCAGCACGTCCTCGTCATGGCCGCGACCCCCATCTCGGCGGTCTTCCTGATGAGCGCGACACTCCGTCTGGACCCCGGTCTGACCGTCGACCTGCTCTCGGCGGCCTTCCTGCTCTCCGGGGCCGGAACCCTCGTCCAGTCGCTGGGGCCGTGGAAGTTCGGCCCCCGGCTGCCGTTCGTCATGCTGCCCGGCGGCGCCCCCCTCATCCTCTTCCTGGCCATCGCCGAACAGCACGGCCTCCCGACCGCGAGCGGCGCGGTGATCATCACCGCCGTCTTCTACTTCGTCGTGCTGCCCGTCTTCTCCCGGCTGCTGGCGTTCTTCCCCGCCCTCGTCATCGGCACGATGATCGTCATCGTCGGCGTCAACCTGGTGAAGGTCGGCGCGCTGCTCGTCACCGGCCACCCCGGGCAGCCGGGTTTCGCCGACACCACCAACCTCCTGCTCGGCCTCGCGACGATCGGCTTCACCGTCGCCTTCTACTGGCTGTTCACCGGGGTACTGCGGCAACTCGCCGTCATGCTCGGCCTGATCGCCGGTACGGCCCTCGCCTTCGCCCTCGGCAGCGTCGACACCGGCCCCGCCGCCGGGGGCGGGCTCCTGAACGTCCCGCAGCTGCTGCCGTTCGGCTCGCCCCAGTTCAACCTGATCGCCGCGCTGCCCCTGATGCTCTACAGCCTCGCCTCCATGGCGGAGGCCACCGGACAGACCGTCATCAACGCGGAGGCCGTGGGCAAGGAGATCGACAAGCGTACGGACGTCCCCAAGACCATCCGCGGCGACGCGGTCACGTCCCTCCTCGGCGGCTTCTTCGGCCTGCCGCTGATGGTGACCAGCGGCGAGAACATCGGCATCGTCCGCGTCACCGGCGTACGCAGCCGGTACGTCACCGCCGCCGCCGGCGTGGTCCTCGTCGTCATCGGCTTCCTCGCGCCCGTCACCCGCGCGATCAGCATCGTCCCGTCGGCCGTCGTGGGCGGCACCGCCATGGTCGTCTTCGCCGTGATCACGGTGCTCGGCGTGCAGATGCTGGGGCGCGCGGACCTCGACCGGCACACCAACACCTTCGTCTGCGCCGTCGCCATCGCCCTCGGGCTGCTGCCCATCCTCGTCCCCGGCGTGTACGGCGGCTTCGCGCCCGGCGTCCGGATCCTCCTCGAAAGCGGCGTCGCCGTCGGGGCCTTCGTCGCCGCCGTACTCAACATCCTCTTCCACCACGTAAGGCCGCGGCTCGCGCGCAAGCGAGTGGCCGCCGCCGTCCCCGCGCAGGCCGGCGAAAGCCGCCCCGCCACCCCCGCCCAGCACTCCTGACCCGTACCGGAAAGAGCCAGATGACCGACCTGCCAGACCTGCCGCCCCTGCCCGGACCGCCCGGCCCGACCCCCGGCCGCCTGCGCGCCGACGCGCTGCTCCTGGTGCCCGACGTGGTGCTGACACCCGAAGGGCCGATGGACCACTACGCGGCCGTCGTCTCCGAAGGCGTCTTCCTCGCGGTCGGACCGGCCGGACAGCTGGAGCGGACCCACCCGCACCTGACGCCCGTCCGGCTGCCCGGCCACATCCTGATGCCCGGCTTCGTCGACGCCCACCACCACCTCACCCAGACCTTCGGCGCGGCACTGGCCTTCGGTGAACCCTCGGAGATCTTCCGGCGGTTGTGGGTGCCCCTCGAAGGCGCCCTCGACGAGGAAGCGGTGTACGTCGCGGCGAAACTCGCCGCGCTGGAATCACTGCGCGGCGGATTCACCACCGTCGCCGAAGCCGGAACCCGGGCGCCGGTGGACGTGGAGCTCGTGGCCGCGGCCGCCCGGGACGCCGGGATCCGCTGCGTGCTCGGCCTCGTCTGCAACGACACCGACGCGGGCGGCGGCCCCTCGGCGGTGCTCGCGAACGCCGAGAAGCACCTCGCCCGTTACGCCGCGGAGGAGTTGATCCACCCGTCCCTCGCCGTCTCCGTCCCGGAGGCCGCGACGGCCCGCACCCTGCACGCCACCGCGCGCATGGCCGCCGACGCGGGAGCCGTCGTCCAGATCCACGTCAACGAGCATCTCGCCGCCGTGGAACGCTCCCTCGTGCAGCACGGGCTGCGCCCGCTGGAGTACCTCCACGAAGTCGGCGCGCTCGGACCGCAGCTGCTGGCCGCGCACGCCACCCTGCTCACCCCGCGCGAACTGACCCTGCTCGCCGAATCCGGTGCCGCGGTGAGCTACAACCCCGTCGCCAGTGCCTGGAAGGGCAACGCCGTGGCCCCGGCGACCACCATGGCCGAGCGGGGGATCCGGTTCGGGCTGGGCACGGACGGCACCCGCGGGGACGCCTTCCGCCTGGCCGAGGCCGCCGAGTTCGCGCAGCGCATCGCCTACGGCCTGGCCACCGGGGACTCCTCCTGCGGCGCGGGCTGGACCTGGCTGGAGCACGCGGGCCGGGGAGGCGCCGACGCCGTCGGGCTCGGCGCCCGTACCGGCCGAGCAGCCGAAGGCGCCGCCGCCGACTTCCTGCTCGTCGACGTGAGCGGACCGGAGATGCGGCTGTCCTGGGACCTGCCGTGGGAGCTGGTACGGCGCGGCAACCGCGACCAGATCACCGCGGTCTTCGTCGCCGGCCGGCTGCGTCTGTGGCGAGGGCAGCCGACCGACTGGGACGGCCCCGCGCTGGTGCGACGGGCCGCCGAACTGAGCCGGAAGGTGCTGGAGCGGGCCCCCGTGACCCGCGTCCACCCCACCTCCACGCGCGCACGCCGCGATCGCGCGGAGCGGAGCGCGGCACAGTGAGTACGGAGACGGCGGCGATCCTCGCGGTGACGGTGGCCGTCGCGGCGTTCGTCCAGGGAAGCAGCGGTCTCGGCTTCGCACTGATCGTCGCGCCGGTGGCAGGGCTCCTCGACCCCGGTCTGGTCCCGGTGTTCGTACTCGCGTCGATGATCCCGCTCAACCTGTACGTCGCGTGGCGCGAGCGGGCCTCTCTCGATCTGCGCGGAGCCGGCTGGATCACCGCCGCGCGGCTGGCGGCCACACCGGGCGGGCTCATGCTGCTGTGGGTCATCCCGGACCGCAGTCTCGGTCTGTTCGTCGGAGCGTCGACCGTGCTGGCGGCGGTGGTCAGCCTCGCCGCTCCGGCGTTCACACCCGGCCGGCGCGCGTACGTCGCCGCCGGGGCCGTCACCGGACTCACGGAGACCGCGACCGGGGTCGGCGGCCCGCCCCTCGCTCTGGTCTACCAGCACCGCCCGCCGGCGGAGCTGCGGTCCACGGTCGCTGTGTGCTTCCTCGTCGGCGAAGTCGCCTCGCTCGCGCTGCTGTTCGCGACCGGACAGGGCAGCCCGGCCCAACTGGGGTGGACGGTACTGCTGTTGCCCGCGCTCGCGGCGGGGGCCTGGCTGAGCCGGCTGGTGCACCACCGCTTCGACGCACGGAGGATGCGCCTGTTCGTACTGGCCTTCGCCCTCGTCTCCGGGGCGGTGCTCATGCTGGCGCCGTGACGCGCAGCGACGAGGCCCGGGGGACCACGTGCGGCGCGGGCAGCGCCACCGCCGGCGCCGTGTCCGCCGCCGCGCCGCCCAGCCGGCCGAGCAGCAGCTCCACCGCGTCCGCGGCGGCCCGGTCCAGGTGCAGGTCGACGGCGGTCAGCGGGGGTTCGCAGGTCCGGGCCCACAGACCGTCGTACCGGGTGACGACCATGACGTCGTCCGGGATCCTGCGGCCGCTGTCCCGGATCGCCCGGACGGCGCCCACCGCGAAGGCGTCCACCAGTGCGCAGACCGCGTCGATCCCGGGGTGGGCGGCCAGCAGGGCGGCGCAGCGGTCGTACCCGGCCTGCTCGCCGCCCTCCTCGGGAGCCGTCGCGACGAGCGGGTCCCACCCGTGTTCGTCGGCGAAGCGCTCGAACGCGGCGCGGGCGTCGACCGCGGAGTGGCGGGCACCGGCGCCGATGATCAGCGCCGGACGGCGCGCTCCCTGCTCCCGGAGGTGCGTCAGAAGCAGTTCGGCGACGAATCCGCCGCGCAGATCGACGTACGGGGCGTCGTCCTCGGACGACACGGGCCGGCCGAGCGCGACGTACGGCAGGTGGCGCTCCCGCAACTGCGCCACGGCCATGTCGTTCTCGTCGGGCTCCACGACGATGGCGCCGTCGATGTCCAGGGAGTACAGCGCCGAACCCGACTGCACGGGCGGTACGAGCACGAGTGCGTAGTCGTGCACGAGCGCCCGCTCGGCGGCCGCGGCGGCGACCTCCATGTAGAAGCCGAGCCGGGACGGTCCTCCGGCCACCGCGAAGGGCATCGACGAGGCGAGCGCGATGGCCTTCGCCTGCCCCCTCCGCAGCCGCTGCGCCCGCAGGTTCGGCCGGTAACCGAGGTCGGCGGCGATCTTCTTGATGCGCTCGCGGGTCCTCGGGTCGACCTTCCCGAGCCCGTTCAGGGCGTGCGAGACGGTCGTCCGCGACACTGCGGCGGCCTTGGCGACATCGGCGATCGTCGGCGGCCGTGTACCGGAACCGGAAGTGGGCATCTGCGCGGACGCTCCTCGCTCTGACGGGTGACACGTGACAGCCACATCTTCGCCGACCGGCCCTTCACCGCACACATGTACGTCGCACGGTCACCGGCGGCCGGCAGAGGAGCTGCCCGGAAGCCCGCGCCGGACCGCCCGGATTGCTCCATTGGACGGCAAACGGACGCGCGGCGGCGTGGTCCTGTGCGCGGATGAACAGCGGCCGGTCACGATGCCGTGCGGTGGAGGGCTTCACCTCCAGGTCCAGGCGGAGGACAGGAGAACTTGTGACGGCTGCACCGGGTGTCGCCACCCCGCGCGAACCGGTACCGGGCGGAGGCGGTCCGGAGCGGGGGAGGGGCCGGAGCCTCTTCCGGCTGTCGACGGCCACGTGGGTGGCGGGGCTTTCCCTGCTGCCGCTCGGGCTGCTCACGGCGGCCTCGTGGCTGGGCCGGCACGTCCGTCCCAGTGCCGACGAGTGGTGCTTCCTGCCCAAAGTGCGCGACCTCGGCGTCTGGGGGATGGTCGAGAAGTTCTACCTCACCGACAACGGCCGGATCGGCAACGGCCTGCTCGTCGGCGCGTACGCGAAGTTCCCGGTCGCCGGTCACCAGTGGTTCGGCCTGATCAGCGGCGTCCTCATGCTGACCCTGCTGTGGGCCCTGACGGTCCAGGTGTTGCGCAGGGCCGGCCAGACTGTTCCCCGCGGCGTGCCGCTGTTCGTGGCGGCCATGGTCACGGCGGTCTTCCTCTTCGCCACCCCCAACACGTACAAGACGTTCTACTGGCCCGCCGCCTCCGTGTCGCACACCATCGCCCCCGTGCTGGCCTGCGCGGCGGCCATCCCGCTGCTGCGGGCGCGCAGCCGCCGGGGCAGGATCGCAGCCCTGGCCGTCGTGCTGCTGGCCGGGGTCTTCATGGGCACCCTCTCCGAAGAGACGTCGGTGGTCTGCCTGGTGGTGCTCTCGGGCGTCGTGCTGCTCGGCCGCTGGATCTTCACCGAGCGGGCCAGGGCCGCCGCCCGCTACTGGGCCCTGGCCGGCATGGCGGGAACCGTCATCGGCACGCTCGTGCTGACGGTGTCCCCGGGAGGGCGCAGACGGCGCGAGCGGTTCGGCCTGGAGAGCGCATCCATGCTCGCCCCGGAGTCGCTGATCGCGTCGCTGCGCGGCTACGTACACATCCTGGAGACCGTCCTCACGACCTGGCAGTACGTCGGAGCGCTCGCGGCCGGGATGCTGCTGGGCCTGCTGGCGCGGGGCCGCCGGGGGCCTTCACCGGTCCTGCTGCCGTGCCGGCCGCTCCTGTGGACGTTCTTCGGAGCGCTCGTCTTCCTCGTCTCGGGCTACCTCTGCACCGTCATCACCTACCCCGTCTTCGGCGCACGCGTGATGACCGCCCAGCGGACCTGGAACGACTACCTCCTGCTGTACGTCCTGCTCCTCGTGGGCGCCGGAGCCTTCCTGGGACGTGCGCTGAGCGTGCGGGAGCGGAGCACGGGCGCGGCGGCCGTTGCCACGCCGGTTGCCGCGGTGGTGTGCGCCGCGGCCGTCCTGGGACTGGCCGGCCCGCTTTACGACCTGGGTCAGGAGATGCGCGTACGGGCGCAGAAGTGGGACCGCCAGGACCAGTACCTGCGTGCCGGGGCGGCGAAGGGCGCGAAGGTACTGCCGTACACCCCGCTGTCGGTCGGCGGGATGCTGGAGCCGTTCGGCGGCCAGGGGCGCAACGTCTGGCCGGCCGGGTGCGTCGCCGATTACTACCGCCTGGACCGGGTCACTTACTCGAATCGGCTTCCCTGACCTTCGGCCCCGGCGGCTCCCGCCGCGCCTGCGGCCCGGAGGACCGGGTGGCGGCAGCGCCGGAGGTGATGGCCCAGCGGGCGAGCAGGAACGACAGCGGGGTGACGAGGACACCGGCGGCGACGGCCGAGATGTTCTCGTCCATGCCCAGCTTGCTCACGGCGACGTACAGCAGGATTCCGCTGCCCACGACATTGGCCACGCCCGACAGGGGATAGCGGACGAAGGCACGCCAGGTCGGTCTCGTACGGAGGGTGACGTACGAGTTGAGCAGGAACGACCCGACGATGCTCACCGCGTAGCCCACACCATGGGCGACCAGGTAGGGCAGCCAGATGTTCAGCGAGGCGTACACGGCGTAGTAGACGGCCGTGTTGACGAGGCCGATCGCGGCGAAGGAGGCGAACTGACGCAGCGCCGGAGCGGTCATGTCTCCGGCCGCGCCCGTCCCGCGGGCTCCAGCGAGAGGCCGGAGGCAAGCGTTGCGGAGGACTCGTCCGTTTCACGGACCACGTAGTGCGGTCGGTGCTTCGTCTCGTCGTAGATGCGCCCCACGTACTCCCCGATGACGCCGAGAGTGGCCAGCTGGACTCCGCTGAGCGCGACGACGGCGGTGATCAGTGTCGCGTAACCGGGCGTTTCGACACCGTCCAGTACGGCGTTCGCGATGATCCACAGCGCGTAGACGAGCGCGGACAGAAAGAGCCAGAGCCCGGTGTGGATCGCCAGGCGCAGCGGACGGCTGTTGAAGGAGAGCAGCCCGTCGATGCCGTAGTTCAGCAGATGCCGGCCGCTCCACTTGGACTGCCCGGCGGCCCGCTGGACGTTCTCGTACGTGAAACTGACCGTGTCGAAACCGATCCAGGAGAAGAGCCCCTTGGAGAAGCGGTTGCTTTCGGGAAGCGACAGGAGGGAATCGACCGCACGGCGCGACAGGAGCCTGAAGTCGCCCGCCCCGTTCACGATCTCGACGTTCATGCAGCGCCGCACGAGGCGGTAGTAGGCGCGGCAGAGCGCGGTCCGCAGAGCCCCTTCGTGCGTACGGTCGCGCTGGGCGATGACCTGGTCGTAGCCGTGCTGGTGCAGTTCCAGCATGCGGGGGACGAACTCGGGAGGGTGCTGGAGATCGGCGTCCATGAGGACGACCGCGGCGCCCCGGGACATGCGCATACCGGCGAGCATGGCGGATTCCTTGCCGAAGTTCCGGCTGAAGGAGGTGTAACGCACCCGGGAATCCGCTCCCGCGAGCTCTCTCAGCAGCACTGTGGTCCGGTCCGTGCTGCCGTCGTCGACGTAGCAGATCTCGAAGGTCGCCCCGACCGGTTCGAGAGCGGTGACCAGGGTCTCGTGAAAGACCTCAAGCACCTCGCTCTCGTTGAAGCACGGCACGACGATCGAAACTTGGACCATTGTCATTCCACTCCATGCACTGTGAACCGGGTTCACACGTCCCGGTACCTGCGCTGTCGTCTCCAGTGGAACGCGGTGGCGGGCCGACGGCCGTCTCAGGTACGCCACGCGGGTGACGAGGGGCGCGGGGGAGCGCCGGAGCGGCCGCGCGCACGCCGGAACGGACCGCACGGGAACGGCAGGACAGGAGGGCAAACAGGAGGGAAAGCAGGAGCGGAGGACGGGCGGGAGCCGCTCAGCCGCCGAGCTCCGTGACGGTCGCGTCCAGCGTGCTCGCCAGCGCAGCGATGTCCTGGTCGGACGGTGTACGGGAGCCGATGCGCCGGGCGAGATCACCGGCCGAGGCCACCTCCAGGGCGCCCCGGTAGCGGTCGGTGCCCAGTTCGGCCGCGGGGACCACCTGTGCCCGGCCCTGGAGAACGACCAGTGTCGGGTCGTCCGCACGCGGGCGCAGGAGATCCCGGACATGTTCCTCAGTGATCACAAAGACCGCCTTTCCGTTTTCCGAGGTCACCTGGGGCGCTTGCGGTCGGCGGGGGTGTCGGTGGCGCTGCCCTCGGCGGGGCGCTGCACGCCCTTCTCACCGGACGATTCCACGCCCTCGAGGGATTCGCCGTCGGCTGTTCCGCCCTTCGTGGGGTAGCCCTCGTGCGCGCTCGCCGTTCCGGGGACGACCCGTTCCTGCGCCTGGCGCTCCGCACCGGAGTGGGCGCCCGGCCCCAGGTCCCTGCGTGGCCGGTCCTCACGGTCCGGATTCCGGGATTCCTTCTCACTCATCGCGTACACCTCACTTCTCGGTGTCGACGGCCGGTTCTGTTCTGTGGGGCCGCCGGTGGTTAGGGGTACCCCCGTGGCGGACGCGATAACGCCGCACGTGTGCCGGTGAAGGCCGGTCCGGACCGGGGTGGGCCCGGGTGCGCCGACTTGGGTGGCGAACGAGGCGGCTGTGGCGAGCGTCCCGCCGGGTGCGGTGGCCTCGGAGGCGGTTCTGAAGTCCACCTGTCCCAGGACCGCCCCAGGGTGATGACGTTTCGTCCGCGTAGTTGTTCTCGGTGTTGTTCTCGGTCTCGCGGTCGAAGCAGCGGGTCCCCGGAGGCGACGTCCGGTAGGAACGGGTTCTCCGTGACCTTTCGGGCGTCCGGCCCGGCGACGCCCGCCGCGCCCACGGCCGGCGGTGCGCAGCCCGGGCTGATGGCTCTTCATGGCTGATGACTCTTCACATGGGGTGCCATGTGGCCGTTCTGCGATTTTCTTGATCACTGCATCCGGGCGGTGCGGTCACCCGTACCCGCCGGCCGTGATCCTCCACGGCCGGCGGGTACAGTCCGGCCGGTGGTCCGGCCGCGCCCGTCCGTCAGGCGCTGTTGGTCGCGTCGGGCTCCTTCTGGCGGCGCAGCAGAGCCGAAGAGGAGATGACCGCGCCGAACGCGGCGAAGGACACCGCCGCGGCGTCCGCCCATGCGAAGGACTCGCCCAGACTGCTCTCCAGCAGGTCCATGGTCCCGATGCTGGCCAGCACGTGCAGGGCGACGACGCCGATCGCGGTCGCGGCGCTTGCCGCCCAGACGCGCGCCGTGTCCCGGACGGCCAGCCACATGCCGAGCACCAGGCAGAACACGGTGACGGCGACGGACAGCGCGTCCGCGTATCCGCCGGAGCGCAGATGGGCGAAGTCCGTCGGCAGGTGGATGAGGCCGCAGGCGAACAGCGCGAGGGCCGCAGACCACCGCAGTACGGAACGGAGGGCCGGCGGGGTGTCGTCGTGCTGTTGTCCGGCGGTGAACACGTCGCCGACGACCGGGACGGCGCCCTGAGGAGGGTTCGTGGGCCACCCCGGGCCACTGTCCGGTCGTTCGACGGGCGGCGCGGCGCCCTGAGGAGGGTTCGTGGGCCGCCCCTGGCCGCTGTCCGGTCGTTCGACGGGCGGCGCGGCGGCCTTGTCGCCGGTGGTGCGGCCGTCCGGTGTCTTCCCGCCGCCGGGAGCGGTCCGGTCCTCGTGGGCGGCGGCCGCACCGGCCGGGTGCCGGTGGTCGCCGTCGTTGGCGCCGAGGATGCTCACCAGCTGCGCCACGTCCTCGATCGGCCTGCCGACGGCCGCGGCGCGCAGCGTTGTGCCGGCCTCGTCGACCTCGTGAGGATGCTCGTTCAACAGGGCGACTAGCTGCCGGACTTCGTCCAGGGGACGGGCCACGGCGGCTGCGCGCAGTGCCTCGTCCCCGGGGCTGGGAACCGCTCCGGTCCGATGGAGCAGACTCACCAGCGCGGCGACCTCGTCCAGCGGCCGGTACGTGGCTGCCGTCCAGAGCAGAGTGCGTATGGGCTCGTCACCTGCCTCCTGGGCCGATTCCGGTGTTCCGGCCTCCGCGGCGGCCGCGTAGGCGGAGGCCATGTACGCGGCGACTGCGTCGGGCGGCTTCGAGCGGTCGTCGTTGTCCGCAGTAGAGGGAATTGTCGGGTCGGTTGTCATGGCGCGGCTCCGTTCGCCGAACTTCCGGTGGCACACACCGTTCCGGTTGTCGTGCGCCACCAGGGCGCACGCTTCGCTCCATCCAATAGGCATTTCGGGCTATTGCGCCATTCGGGAAGGGCCGAAGAGGGGTTCCGGACCCGGATCCGGAACCGCCGGCCCACCGGTGGCCGCCGGAACCGTCACGTGACGGAAGCGCCCTGGTCCTCGGTGTCGACCCTGGGCAGGAGCAGCCCGCCCCAGGTGACCGTCACCGCGCCGACGTCCTCCGGGACCGGCCGCCGTCCGGTGCGTACGCGGTCGCCGTGCACCGGGATTTTGAGAACCACGCCGACCAGCGCCTCGCCCGGCGTGAGGGAGGGCTGGAAGGCCGGCAGGGGGCCGGATCGGCAAGCGTGGCCGGTCCAGGACCTGGTGCGTTGTCTCACCCGTGTGGCCGCGGGGCGGGCGCGGCCACCGCTACCTGCGGGGCAGCGCGATCCGCAGCGTCTGCTCGCTCTCCGGGGCGAGGAGTTGCGCGAGGGGCGTGCCGCGGGCGTGGCGCCCGGCGGGCACCGCAGGCCCCGCGACGGGGGCCGGGGCCGGCGGCACGGGGGCGGCGGCACCCGCTCCGCCAAGGGAGACCTCGGCGCCGTTCTGCCGCGTGCCCCAGCCGGTGCGGGCACACGTGGCGATGCCGTACCAGCGCATCCAGCGCAGCGCCGTCCAGGCCAGCACGATCGCCGCGGGCATCATCAGCCACGTCAGCGCGCGCGAGCGGATACGCTCGTCGCTGCGGATCACGCCCAGGTAGCGCAGCCCCTGGGCCCAGCCGATGATGAACGGCACCCACAGCATCGTGGCCGGCGGCAGGTTGTCGAAGGCGACCGGCTCGACGACCAGCAGCCAGACGGTGACCATCTGCGTGAGGAACATCTGGAACCAGCGCAGCAGATGAAGCCAGAACGCCGGACGGGCCATCGACAGGTAGCGCATACGCCACACCGACCGGATGGTGGAGCCCCGCATCCACCGCAGATACATGCGGGAGAAATGGCTCCACTTCTCGGGCATGGCGGTGAACACGATCGCCGACGGCTGTTGCACCGTCAGCCCGCGTTCCTGCGCGTACAGCGTCATCAGGGAATCGTCGGAGAACATCACGGGACGGCCCATGAACGTCTCGTTCAGGTAGCTGTCGAGGTTGTCGCGGATCACCGGCGCCCGGTAGGCGGCCAGCGGGCCGGAGTTGACCATGACGGCGCCGACAGCGGACTGGCCCGAGCGGTCGACCAGCTGGCTGGTCACGAACCACAGGTCGGTGACGCGGGTGAGCAGGTTCGCCCGGTTGTTGGTGGCGATCACGATCCCGGCGACGGACTGGACACGGGGCCGGGAGAACGGGATCAGCACTTCCTCGACGGCGTTCGGCGCGAGGCACGAGTCGGAGTCGACGGTGATGTAGACGTCCGCCTCGGGGCTCACCCGCACGCCGTGCGCCTGCGCGTGGCGTTTCCCGGCGTTGGGGACCCGCTGCCAGGTGAAGGCGACGCCGGCCTCGGGCGCTGCCCGGTTCCACCAGGCGCGGACCTCCGCGTAGTCCGATGAGGTACTGCCGTCGTCGACGATGTGCACGGAGTCGGGCCTGCGGGTCTGGGCGAGGAAGGACTCCAGGCCGAGCTTGAGGTAGCCGGGGTCCTCGTTGTAGACGGGCATGAGGATCGCGACGTGCAGGCCCGAGAGCTGCCGTGCGCCGCGGGCGGAGAGCCGGCGGGGGCGTTCCAGGTGGTACATGAGCGTCTGCACCATGAACACGACGAACAGAGCGGTCCACACGAGCGACAGACGGCCGGTGGTGGTGGAGTCGTACGCGGACGCGACGAGCGCGTGGTGCGCGGTCCAGACGGCGGCCATGGCCAGGACGACGATGGCCATGAAAATGGTGCCCGACCGGTGCTGGCGGGCAGCCAGCACCGGCGTTCTGCGGCGGCGGCCGGTCACCTCTCGCCCACGCCGCGCCCGGGCCGGAACTTCAGGCGGAGCAGGACCACGCCCGTGATGACGAGTACGGCCGCGGCGAGAACCATCCAGCCGCCTATGTAGTAGGCGGTGCCGCCGATGACGACCGTGCCGATGCCGGTCTGGGCAAGCTGCCCGCTGTCGGACATGAAGTCCCTCATGGAGTGACGGTTGTTGAGGCTGTGAATGCACCAGGTTGACGGGCCGGACGGTGTGCGAGTTGTACGACCAGACGCATGTTGCGCTTCACGTGTGACGCACGGTGATGCGTTGGGCGTAGATCGTCTACGCCGTACCCTCAGGACGAGGCCGCTCGTGCACGAGCCGGACTCCTCGCGCGCGCCGAGGACTTGGCATGCCGTGAACCACCTGCCCGGCAGCGGTCGCTCGGCTGGGGTACGGTGCCCGGTATGGGAACGTACTCGAACCGCCGTACAGGGGAGCTCCGCCACAGCGGCCCTCGCGGTGAGTGCGCGCCCCGCGGCCACAGCTTTCTGCGCCGCCGCGGCCGGGTGGGATCCCCGCCGGCCCGTTTCTGTCGCTGAGCGCCGCCGCCCCGTCTGACGTCGGCCCGCTTCGCGCCCGTCCGTCTCTTCGGCTTCGCCTTTCTCCGTGTTCTCCACCCTGCCCGTGTGCCTGCCCTCGCTGCCGGCGGTCCGCACTCCTGCCGGCCCGACTTCCAGAGGAGCCCCATGACCCTCACCTCCGCAACAGCCGCGACAGCCGCAGCACCCGGCCCCGCCCCCTCGGTACTGCGCGAGCACCGCATCCCCGCCGACGGCATGTACGAAGGCCCCCGTGAGTTGCGGCGGGTTCCGGAAGGATGGGCGGACCGCCCGTACGAGCTCTTCGGACTCGTTCCGCAGGGGCGCACCATCGGCGCCGAGATCCGCGGCCTCGACCTGTCCGCTCCGCTGTCACCGGCAGTGCGTGACGAGCTCGATCGCGCCCTGCTGGAGTGGAAGGTGCTGTTCTTCCGCAAGCAGCACCTGTCCTGCGAGGCACAGCGCGCGTTCGCCCGTCACTGGGGTGAGCTGGAGACCAATCCGCTGCTCGCCACCGGCGACGCCCCGGACGTGGTCCGCTTCGACCGCACCGCGGTCCCCACGTTCGAGAACGTCTGGCACACGGACGTGACGTTCCGCGAGCGGCCGGCGATGGGTGCGGTGCTGCACCTGCGCGAGGTGCCGCCGGCGGGCGGCGACACCATGTGGGCCGACATGGCGGCCGCGTACGACAACCTGCCGCGGGAGGTGAAGGACCGCATCGACGGTGCCCGCGCCGTCCACGACTTCGTCCCGGGCTTCGCCCGCTTCTCGCCCGTCGCCCGGCTGGCACCGTTGCAGGACCTGTTCCCGCCGGTCGAACACCCTGTGGTGCGGCGTCACCCGCAGACGGGCCGGCGGATGCTGTTCGTCAACGTCTCCTTCACCACCCGGATCGTGGGCCTGGAGCGCGAGGAGAGCGACCGGCTGCTGCGGCTGCTGTTCCAGCAGGCCCATGTGCCCGAGTTCCAGGTGCGGTTCCGCTGGGAGGCGGGCGACGTCGCCTTCTGGGACAACCGCGCGACCCAGCACTACGCGGTCAACGACTACGGTCCGCACCGCCGGGTCGCCGAGCGTGTCGCCATCGCGGGCGACCGGCCGTTCTGACCGCGCACCGGCAGGCGGGGCGGCAGCGCCTCCAGATCCGCAAGGCGGAGGAGACGGACACCGTCGTCAACCGCCACAACCGCAACACGGAAATCCAGCCGCCGCTGGTAGA
>NZ_JBSFUB010000093.1:0-27796 GCF_053591575.1 Streptomyces altiplanensis
CGGAGCCAGCGCGGCCGCCTCCCGGGCGGCGTGCATCGCGGTCGGCAGCAGCTCGGCGAAGAGCGCCATCCGCTCGTCCGGGGTCTCCCCGGCGTCGCCCGCGCTGCTCGGGGCGGACCCGGCGGCCCGCGTGCTGGTCATGGAGCATCTGGACGACCTGGGCCCCGCCGACGACTGGCTGCCCGCGTACGCCGACTCGCTCGCCCGGCTGCACGCGCTCACCGGACCGGCCGACGCCGGCGCGCTGCCCGCCTGGCCGGGTCCGACCGGCGCCGACGCCGACTCCTTCCTGGCGTTCGCGCGCACGCTCGGAGTGCCCCTCCCGCAGGGCGTCGACGGCGAACTCGCCGGTCTCCTCGGCCGGCTCGACCCCGCCCCCCACCACGCCCTGCTGCACGGCGACCCCTGCCCGGGGAACGACCTGCGCACCGCCACCGGCGTCCGGTTCGTCGACTTCGAGCACGCCTCGCTCGGCAACGGCCTCGTCGAGCTGGCCTACCTCCGCATCGGCTTCCCGACCTGCTGGTGCGCCATGTCGGTCACCGGCCCTCCGCTGTCGGAGGCCGAGGACGTCTACCGTGCCGCCTGGCGCGGCCTCACCGGCGCCGACGTGCCCGGCGACCTCGCCGACGCCTGCGCCGGCTGGCTCATCACCGGCGACGCCCTCGTCGAACGCGCGCGCCGCGGGTCCGTCGACCACCTCGCCCGGGTGTCCGCCGAGGACTTCCGCTGGGGCCCCGCCTCCGCCCGGGAACGGCTCCTGCACCGCCTCACCGTGGTCGCCGGACTGGCCCGCGACCACGACCGCCTGCACGCCCTCGGCCGCCTGAGCGACGCCCTCGCCGCACGGCTGCTGGAACGCTGGCACGCCCTGCGCCCCCTGCCCGCGCACAGCGGGCGGCCCTCGCTCTGACGGGCAGCGGGGACCCCGCCGCCGGTCCGGCGTACGACTATTTCCCTGTGCGACGAGGGGAGTTCACCCGCCGGTCGGTCGCGGTTCCTAGGGTGACGCGGACCCGCGATCTGCCAGCGGGGCTGAATGACCTTGGAGCATCATGACGAAGGCCCGCAACCGATGGCCGAGACCGCGCGACGGCGAGAACCCCACCGGCGCGCCGGACGGCCAGGCGCCGTCGAACGTGCCGCCTGCCGGGATCGGGGGAAGCAGGGGGATCACCCCGACCGGGCTCGACGAGTGCCTGCGCGCCTGCGCCGTGCACAGCGGCAAGCTCGTCGCCGGTCTCGACCGAAGGCGCACGGAACTCGCCGAGAAACTGCGGCAGTTGCTCGCCACCCGGGCCATGGCGCAGGCCCCCGCGCCGGCTGCGGCCGCCACCGGCGCCACCGCCCTGCTCCGGCGCGCCGCCAAGGCCCCGGCCGGCCACGCCGACGACCTGAGCGGTGAGCTGCTCGACGCGCTGCTCGCCGTCGGCAGCAAGGCGCTGGAGTGCGGTTACGACGACGAGCTGGGACTGGCCCTGCTCATCAGCGACACCGTCCTGACCCTGCGCAGGAACTCCCGGGCCGGCTGGCGGCTGCGCGCCCGCACGCTGGAGGCCCTCGGGGACGAGGCCGCCACCGTCGAGGCGTACGAGCGCTACCTCGCCCTGACGGACGACGACGGCTTCGGAGTGGCCCCCAAGATCGCCGGAATGCGGGAGGGCGGGCGGCGGCAGGACGAGCTGTTGCGGCTGCTGGAGCGCCAGTGCCCCGGGGCTGCGGCGTACTCCGCCGGACCGGCCACCGACGTCTGGGCCGAGGGTCTCGCGCTGCACGCGCGCGGCAGCCGGGAGGAGGCCGGACCGCGCCTGGTCGGCGCGCTGCTCGCGATGGAGCGCGACGGCAGCCCGGTCCAGGACGTCCAGGCGGCCGTGAGCCAGTACCTCGACCTGCGGATCGCGGCGAACGGCGGCGAGGCCGCGGAGCTGAGCGAACTGATCACGCTCTACGCCGGCCAGCGCAGGAACCGGATGCGCGGGCCGGTCGCCGACCCCACCTTCGGCGGCGTCGACTGGATCACCCTGGGCGAGTTCCGCAACCAGATAGCGGGCAAGTCCATCTGCCTGATAGCCAACTCCCAGCGGGTCGGGCGCGGCACGCTGGGAGCGGAGATCGACGCGTACGACCTCGTGGTGCGCTTCAACTCGTACAAGATCGACCCGGCCGCGACCGGCAGCCGCACCGACATCCACGCCACCATCCACAAGCACGGCTTCAACTGGGACCGGCCGGTCATGACCCGCCTCGTCTTCGGCGGGGTCTCCGGCGACTGGAAGCACTCGCTGCGCAACCGGCTGGTGCCGGGCGCCCAGAAGTACCTCGGCGACGAGTCGCTGCGCTGGCCGCTGCGCAACATCGGCAGGGTCGGCACGGACGTGTGGTCGTCCATCCCCACCAGCGGCTTCAACATGCTGTGGCTGCTGGACTTCCTCGATGTCAGCCCGACGCTCGACCTCATCGGTTTCGACTTCTACGAGAGCGGCGCCTACCGCCTCCAGGAAGCGATGCGGATGCCCATCACCTCCGTGCACGAATACACCAGCGAAAAGGCGTGGGTCATGGAACGCGCCCAGAGCGTCAGTGACATGAGGATCTCCCTGCGATGACATCCCCCGCCCAGGCCCCCGCGCCTGCCCCCGCCCACGCTCTCACCGGCAAGCGCCGCATCGCCTTCGCCAGCTTCGTCGACGAGAACTACCTGCCCGGTTTCCTCGTACTGCTGCGCAGTCTCGCGCTGTCCAACCCCGGCCTGTGCGAGGACTTCATCGTCCTCCACGACGACCTGAAGCCCTCCTCCGTCGCCCGCATCCGCGCCCTGCACCCGCGCATCGAGCTGCGCCGCGTCGACGCCGCCCGCTACGACACGTACGCCAAGGGCGACCAGGACAACTACCTGGTCCGCAAGGCGTACTTCATCCTCGACGTCTTCCGCATCCGCGACTACGACACCGTGATCACCCTGGACACCGACATGGTGGTCCTCGGCGACCTGGGCGAGCTGCTCAAACTGCGCGAGGGGCTGGCGGCCGTACCGCAGTTCTTCTACGGGCAGCACAAGCTCAACAGCGGTCTCCTCGTCATCCAGCGCGAGTACCTCAGCGACGAGTTCTGCGCGCGGATCGACGCCACCGGACGCAGCGGCGCGTACGAGCTCGACAAGCACGACCAGGGCATCCTCAACGCCGTGCTCGACGGGGACTTCGTCCAGCTCGACGCCCGCTACAACTTCGTCAAGCGGCGGCTGTCCGGCGACCTGCCCGTGCCGGACGACACCGCGATCCTGCACTTCACCGGGCGGCACAAGCCCTGGCAGGGCGGCGAGGCGGGGTACGCGAAGGCGGAGGAGCGCTGGCGCGAGTTCGAGCTGTCCGACGCGCAGTTCCACGCCGCGTACCTGGCGCTGGGCAAGGGCCTGCACCACGACCTGGTCGTGCACTTCGGCACCCCGCACGTCGAGCGCACCGGCGACGTGGAGAGCGCCCGCAGGGTCGCCGCCGCCCACATCGCGGCGGGCGAGTACCAGGAAGCGGTGGACCTGCTCGGGCGCGTACGCATCCCGCTGGACTCGGCCTGGCCGCACGAGGTGCTGGGCCACGCCCTGATGAGCGTGTCGCGGTACGACGAGGCCCGGGCGCAGTTGCTGCTGGCCACGGCCGCCCCGAACCGGGCCGCCACCGCCTTCGGCCGGCTCGCCCAGATCGCCTGGATCCACGGCGACGACGACGCGGCGCAGCGGTACGCGCTGGACGGGCTGCGGGTCGACCCGACCCACCGGGCGAACCGGCTGATGCAACGGCGTACGGAGAACCCGCCGCCCCCGCAGGAGGGCGTCGCCGCCGAGCAGCTCGCGCACGTCGCCTTCTACATGGAGCGCCAGGGCAACGCGGGCGACAAGCTGCTGCCCGAGAGCGTACGGCTGGCCTTCGACGCCGATCCCGGCCCCCGCCGCTGGCACTCCGTCCACGCCCACCGGCTCTTCGACGAGGCCGCCCTGGAGCGCGTCAACGCCCGGCGCGGACTGGTCATCGGCGGCGGCGGACTGTTCATCCCGGACACCGCGCCCAACGGCAACAGCGCCTGGCAGTGGAACGTCCCCGACGCGCTGCTGAACCGCATCGACGTACCCGTCATGGTGTACGCCGTCGGCTTCAACGCCTTCGACGGCCAGTCCTACCGGGCCGGGCGCTTCAACACCGCCCTGCGCACCCTCGTCGAGCGCGCCTCCTTCTTCGGGCTCCGCAACCACGGCTCGATCGAGAAGGTGCGGTCGCTGCTCCCCGCCGGGCTGCACGACAAGGTGCGCTTCCAGCCCTGCCCGACGACCGTCACCCGCCAGCTGGTGGCCGGCTGGACCGACCCGTCGCACCGCGAGGACACCGTGCTGGTCAACGCGGCGTACGACCGGGCGGGCCTGCGCTTCGGGCACGACTACGGCCACTTCCTCGCCGAGATGGCGAAGGCCGTGCGGGCGCTCGGCGCGCACGCCGAGGTGAAGTGCGTGGCCCACTCGCTCGACGACGAGAAGATCGCCTTCGACCTGCGGCGCGAGCACGGCATCTCGCTGCCGGTCATCCCGATGTACGACTTCGGCAACGACGCGATCAGGGACACGTACGCCCGCACCAAACTGGTGATCGGGATGCGCGGCCACGCGGGGATGATCCCGTTCGGCTGCGGTACGCCGATCATCAGCCTGATCTCGCACCCGAAGATGGCGTACTTCCTGTCCGACATCGAACGGCCCGAGTGGGGCATCTCCGTGCACGACAAGAACCTCGGGGCGGTGCTCACCGAGCGGGCGCTGGGCCTGCTCGACGACCACGCCGCGTCGGTGGCCGACGTGCACGGACGGCAGCAGGAGCTGTGGAAGGTGACCGAGGCGAACGCCGCGGACCTGCGGGTGATCCTGGGACGCCACCCGGCTCTCTGAGAACGAACGCGCACGAACGCGCACGAACGGGCACGAACGAAAGGGGGTGGGCCACCGACCGGTGGCCCACCCCCTTCGCCGTCGGCCCGTCGGCCCGTCGGCCCGTCGGCCCGTCAGCCCGTCGCGGCCCTCCGGAGCGCGGCCCGCTTCAGCGACCGCGCCCTGCGCACCACGCGCCGCAGCGCCGCGTTGCGCGGGATGAAGCCGAACTGCTTCGGGATCGCGCCCGGCAGCGCGAGCGTGGTCAGCCGGCGGCGCTTGAAGTAGCGCCAGGTGCTGCCCCGGAGGTGCTGGGCGAGGAAGCGCTCGGCCGCCGGCCGCAGGTCCGCGCGGATCTGCGGCTGCATCGCGAAGCCGACCGCCTTGAGCAGGCCCGCCAGGTCCGGCGGGCCGGCGTGCGCGCCGTCCTCTTCCAGGCCGGGGACCAGCGCGTCGACGATCGTGACCGGCACGCGGTTGCTGTTCTGGTACGGCGAGAGGCGTTCCAGGAGCAGGTCCGTGCCGGTGCGGGCCACCGGGATCGAGTAGAACGTGCTCGCCGTCAGCAGCGCCGTCGAGAAGCACCCGACCACCAGCGCGGGACGCAGCCGCTGGTACACCACCTCGGCCAGCACCGGGCTGTCCAGGACGGTCAGTTCGACGCCCAGTGTCTGCGCCTCGTGCTCCAGCAGGCGCGACCAGCGGGCCGGCGCCGTGGGGTGCGGCTTGAAGACGATCTGCCGGTGGCCCCGGTCGACGGCCCCGCGCAACATCGCCACGTGGAGGTCTTCCTCCTCCTCCGCGGTGAGGATCGAGAGCGCGGACAGGTACTGGCCGAGGAGGAGCGCCGAACCGGCGGGGAGCGACAGCTCCTCTTCCCCGTCGGACAGTTCGCCGAGCACCTTCAGGAAGGACTCCGTCGGTACGACCTCCGGCGGTACGCCGAACTCCCCGAGCAGCAGCGGGGTCAGGCCCGGCACCAGGTCCAGGTGGAGCAGGCGGCGTACGCGCGTGCCGACCAGCGGGTCGATCTTGTTGCGGGTCGGGCCGTAGCTCATCAGCCCGTCGGCGTACACGTCGACCGGCGCGTCCGTGAACAGCTGGGTGAGCGCCAGCGCCGGGTTGACCTGGATGGACTCGACGACCAGCTCCACCGTGTCGTCCCCGAGGCCCCACAGCAGCCTGAAGTGGCGCTCCCACAGCGGGATGTCGTCCGTGCGCGGCGACCAGGCGCCGGGATGGAAGGGCGCGAGGGCCTCGTTCCAGGACAGCACCCGGTCGAAGCGGTCGCGCAGCCGCTCGAAGCCCGGCATCTCGTCGAGGGAGGGCGTCGTCTCGGGGGTGGCGGCGTTGTTGCTGACGAGGAGCAGCCGCCGGCCGGCCGGAGCGAAGCAGTCGCTGTCGATGGCGGCGGCGAGCGTCGCGGCGCCGTACAGCGTGGAGGCGAAGAAGATCTGCGTCGTGGCCATCAGGCAGCGGCCTCCGGCGACACCTGCGCGGCCGGTGACGCCTGCGCGCCCACGGGACGGCGGTGGAGACGGCGCAGCCGCACGGAACGCTCGGCGTCCATCGAGTCCAGCGCGTCCTTCAGGACGTCCTGCGGCATCCGCTTGAGGGCCGCCGCGCTCATCGTCCGCAATTTCCGTGCCACGGCCGGTTCGAACCTTTCGATGCTTCCCAGATGGTGGGAGATGATGGCGCAGTACGTACGTACCGCCTTCGGCAGCAGCCGGTCCGCGTCGCGGTCCTCCGCCGTTTCCCCGACGACCTGGTCGAAGGCCCGGATGAAGTCGAGCTGCCGTACGTCACCGATCTGCGTGAGCGACGACGCGACGCCCCGCCGGTAGAAGACGCCCAGCATGCCGAGTACGGCGAAGCTTTCGGCCTCCCGGTGCAGCCGCCAGATCCACGGCCGGTCCTCGGCCGTGCGCAGGCCGTCGGTGAAGTGCAGCAGCCCCCGGTCGGCGAGCCTGCGGTGGTACATGCCGGCCCAGGCGTACGCGTAGTCGACGGAGGTGGACCGGCTGGCGGGCAGGATCGCCTCGCGCGGCGACATGACGACGCCGCGCCGGCCGTGCGGGACGCGGTGGACCGTACGCGTGCGCCCGGTGCACTGCACGTGGTCGGTGCGGACGAAGTCGCAGCCCAGCTCCTCCATGGCGGCGAGCAGACGCGCGTAGTGGCCGGGGGCCAGCCAGTCGTCGCCGTCGAGGAAGGTCAGGTACTCGCCGCGCGCCGCGTCGAGTCCGGTGTTGCGGGCGGTGGCCAGGCCGCCGTTGCGCTCGTGTCTGACCAGGACCGCCCCCGGGAGCTCACGCTCGGCGCGCCGGAGGATCTCCGGCGTCCCGTCGGTCGAACAGTCGTCGACGAGGATGAATTCGAAGTCCTCGCGGGCATTAGCGCGGAGGCTTCGAAGAGTGTCTGGGGCGTATGTCTGCACGTTGAAGAACGGCACGACGACAGAGAGCTTGACCACCCCCGCGACGCTAGGGCGCACTGCGGCATTCGCCGCGACCCCCACGGGGATGGCGGGTGAACGAAGAATGGCGGAATGGTTAACCCGCCTGTTTCCCGGGCGCCGACGCCGACCGTCGATGTGCTGTTAACCCTTTGTTGCGGCTGAGTTGGGCCGTCAATCGGAATGCCTCCCTAGTTTCTTCGATGTGCCAGCAAGTACCAGCAAAACCCTGCGGATCGCCGTGATCGCCGATTCCGACACGCGATGGAAATGGGGAGCGCTCACCGCTCGCCGCATCGCGCCGGAAGCGGAAATCAGCGGCTTCCTGCTGCGCGGCCGGGCCACCCCCACCCCCCGTCAGCTCGCCGAGGTCGGCGTGCCGGTCGAGGGTGTGCGGGAGGTGACCGCCGCCGAGTTCATCGGTGAGGTCGAGCACGAGGCGTACGACGTCGTCCTGCTCGCCCTCGTCGGCGGCGCCGTACAGGCGATGCTGCACGGCCTCGCGCCGCTGTGGCCGGACACCGGGCGCCGGCCCGTCATCGGCACGGGATACGTCGGCGTCGTCTACGAGAAGCTCGCTGACGGGCTGCTGCTGCGCCACGGCGCCGACATCGTCCTCGCCAACTCGCGCCACGACGCGGAGCGTTTCCGCGCGGTGTACGAGGGCGTGGGCGCCGACGCCTCGGCCGTGACGGAGGCCGCGCTGCCCTTCCTCGGCGGCGACAGCTACACCGGTACGGACACCCGCACCGTCGTCTTCGCGGCCCAGCCCTCCGTCCCGCAGTCCCGCGCCGACCGCGCCTACCTGCTGCGCCGCCTCGTCCAGCACGCCCGGCTGCACCCCGGCCGCGAGGTCCTCCTCAAACTCCGCAGCAAGCCGGGCGAGCACACCACGCACATCGAGGAACTGCCCTACCAGAAGCTCGCGGCCCGCATCGAAGGCGGTCCGCCGCCCAACTTCCGCCTCGTGTACGGGCACATGGGCGAGGTCCTGGACCGCGCCGACCTCCTCGTCACGGTCAGCTCGACCGCCGCCCTGGAGTCCCTGCACCGCCGCATCCCGACCGCCGTCCTCACCGACCTGGGCGTGCGCGAGGTCCTCGGCAACCACCACTTCCTCGGCTCCGGCTGCCTCGCCTCCTGGGACCAGCTCGACGCCGGCCACCGGCCGCGGGCCGACGAGGAGTGGCTGGCGGCGCAGGGCGTGGCCGCGGACGGCTCGTACGAGACGGCCTTCGACGCCGTGCGCGAGCGGGTCACCGCACTCCTGGAGCGCCCCGGCCTCCCGCCGGTCGCCCCCTACTACACCCCCGCCACCGCGCCGGGCTACCTCCCCGGCATCCTCGCCCGCCACCGCCTCGACGGCACGCACACCACCACCGCCGACGTCACCGGCGTACGCCGCGTCCTGCGCGACGCCGTGCGCGAGGCGGCGCGCGGGGCGTACCGCCACGGGGTGCAGCGCGTGGCGCCCGTCATCCGCCGCATGGGAGAACTGTGAACAGCCAGCCGCAGACCGACGCAGGGCCCGGACGCCGCGTCCTCGCCGTGATCCCCGCCCGCGGCGGATCCAAGGGCGTACCGGCGAAGAACCTCGCCCCCGTCGGCGGAGTGCCGCTCGTGGCGCGCGCCGTCCGGGCGTGCCTGGGCGCCGGCCGGGTCACGCACGTCGTGGTCTCCACGGACGACCCCGCCATCGCGGCGGCGGCGCGCGGCGCGGGCGCCGAGGTGGTGCCGCGCCCGGCCGGCATCGCGGGGGACACGGCGACCAGTGAGGCGGCCGTACTGCACGCCCTGGACGCCCACGAGGCGCTGCACGGCGCGGTGGTGGACGTGGTGCTGCTGGTGCAGTGCACGAGCCCGTTCCTGACGGGCGAGGACGTCGACGGCGTCTGCGCCGCGGTCGTCGAGGACGGCGCGGACACGGCCCACACGGTGGCCCCCTTCCACGGCTTCGTCTGGCGCGAGTCCGCCGGGTCCGCCGGGGACGCCGCGTCCGCCGCGGAAGGCGTCAACCACGACAAGAGCTTCCGCCCCCGCCGCCAGGACCGTCCGCAGGACTTCCTGGAGACCGGCGCGGCGTACGCCATGGACGCCGCCGGATTCCGCAAGGCCGGGCACCGCTTCTTCGGGCGGACCGCGCTCGTCGTCACGGACCCGGCCCGCGTCCTGGAGATCGACGACCCGCACGACCTGGCCCGCGCCCGCGCCCTCGCGCCGCTCCTCGACCCGCAGGAGGCACCGGGCGCCCTCCCCACCCGCGACGACATCGACGCCGTCGTCATCGACTTCGACGGCACCCAGACCGACGACCGGGTGCTGATCGACTCCGAAGGACGCGAACTCGTCGCCGTGCACCGCGGCGACGGGCTCGGCATCGCGGCCCTGCGCAAGGCGGGGCTCAAGCTGCTGATCCTGTCCACGGAACAGAACGCGGTGGTCGCCGCACGGGCCCGCAAGCTGCGCATCCCCGTGCTCCACGGCATCGACCGCAAGGACCTCGCCCTCAAGCAGTGGTGCGAGGAGCAGGGCGTGGCACCCGAGCGGGTGCTCTACGCCGGCAACGACGTCAACGACCTGTCCTGCCTGGCCCTCGTCGGCTGGCCGGTGGCGGTCGCCAACGCCCACGACACGGTGCGCGCGGCGGCGCGCGCCGTGACGGCGGTCCCGGGCGGCGAGGGCGCGATCCGCGAGATCGCCGCCTGGGTCCTCGGCCCGTCACTCACCACCGGCACCCCCACCCTCACCCCGTAACTCACCCCCCGTAAGGAAAAGATCCACATGAGCACCAACTCCCGCCTCCGCACCCTCGGTTCCAAGACCGCGGGCCCGGGCCACCCCGTCTACGTCACCGGCGAGATCGGCATCAACCACAACGGCGACATCGAGAACGCCTTCGCGCTCATCGACGCCGCCGCCGACGCCGGCTGCGACGCGGTCAAGTTCCAGAAGCGCACCCCGGAGATCTGCACCCCGCGCGACCAGTGGGACATCGAGCGGGACACCCCGTGGGGCCGGATGACGTACATCGACTACCGTCACCGCGTCGAGTTCGGCGAGGACGAGTACCGCGCCATCGACGAGCACTGCAAGAAGCGCGGCATCGACTGGTTCGCCTCCCCGTGGGACACCGAGGCCGTCGCCTTCCTGGAGAAGTTCGACGTACCCGCCCACAAGGTCGCCTCCGCGTCCCTCACGGACGACGAGCTGCTGCGCTCGCTGCGCGCCACCGGCCGTACGGTCATCCTCTCCACCGGCATGTCGACGCCGCGCCAGATCCGCCACGCCGTGGAGGTGCTGGGCAGCGACAACATCCTGCTCTGCCACGCCACGTCGACGTACCCGGCGAAGGCCGAGGAGCTCAACCTGCGCGTGATCAACACGCTCCAGGCCGAGTACCCCAACGTCCCGATCGGCTACAGCGGCCACGAGACCGGCCTCCAGACGACGCTGGCCGCCGTCGCCCTCGGCGCCGCGTTCGTCGAGCGCCACATCACCCTCGACCGCGCCATGTGGGGCTCCGACCAGGCCGCCTCCGTCGAGCCCGGCGGCCTGACCCGCCTGGTCCGCGACATCCGCACCATCGAGGCCTCCCTCGGTGACGGCGTCAAGAAGGTGTACGAGTCCGAGCTCGGTCCGATGAAGAAGCTGCGCCGGGTCGCGGGTGTCGTCGCCGAGGGCGCCGACCGCGAGCCCGTCGCGGTCTGACGGACCGAGGTCGAAGTCGCCGTGAACGGCACCCCCGGCCCCTCCGCCACCGAGGCCCTCGAGGCGTCCCACGCCTCCGAAGCCTCCGAGACCCTCGCCTTCGTCGAGAGCCCCGTCCAGCTCCTGAACGTCCTGGAGTGGGCCCACGCGCAGGCGGAGCCCCAGAGGCACGGCCTCACGGTCGTCGTCCTGTCGCCCACCGACCCCATGACCCGCGGCCAGCTGCGGCGCATGGCGGAGCTCGCCCGCCACGAAGGCATGCGGGTGCGGTGGGAGGAGGCCCGTGGCGGGGCGGGGGCGCCGTTCCAGACCATCGGCGGGCTGGCGTCCGCCCTGCGCCGGGCGCGCCGCGTCGTCATCGGCGACCCGTTCTCGCGGTACGTGCAGCTGCTGCTGATGATCACGCGCGCCCGGGACCTGGTCGTCGTCGACGACGGCACGGCCACCATGGAGTTCATCGCCCAGCTCACCGGCGGCGAGCGCCTGGAGCGCTGGCACCGGCGCGGCGGCCGCCGGGCGGCGCGCGACTTCGTCTTCGGGCCGGTTTCGGCGGCGGCGCGCCGCCGCCTCACCCCGTCGCCCACCCGCACCGTCGAGATCTTCACCTCGATGCCCGTGGAGCGGGCCCCGGGGATCACCGTCACCGCCAACGGCTTCGGCTGGACCCGGGCCCGCTTCGGGCCGCCCCGCGTCTCGCGCGGCGCCGACCTGGTCGGCACCTCGCTGGTCGAGACGGGGGTCGTCGACCCCGACCGGTACGTCGAGGCGGTCTCCGCCCTGGCCCGGACCCACGGCGCCACCCGCTACTTCGCCCACCGCCGCGAGAGCACCGACAAGCTGCACCGCCTCGCCGTCGAGACGGGCCTGGAGATCGTCCGCCCCGACCTGCCGCTGGAGCTCATAGCCCGGCGCGGTCCGATCGGCCGTACGATCCTCAGCTTCCCCTCGACCGTCGTGCACACCCTTCCGCTCGCGCTGGCGGGCACGGGCGTACGGGTCGCGGTCTGCGACGTGAACCCGCAGTGGCTGCGGGACACGGCCTCACCCCGCGCCCAGGGCTTCCTGTCGGGCGTCACCACCACGGCCCGCGACGTCCAGCGTCTCCCGGCCCTGGGCTGAATGTCCGCCGAATGTCTAGTTCGACACATATGTGACATCGCACACGAGGGAGCGGGTCCGGCGCACGGGGAGGCGGGCCGCGGGGCCGACCCGGTAGGGGGCAAAACACCAGCTCGACGGCGCAATGAGGGCGGCGCAGCTTACCCACCCCGGCCGGGCCCCATGCACCGCGCGACCGTTTTTCTTTCCCCTATGCGACTGAAGTTTTGTAGATCACTGGTCAGTCACCCCCCTGAGGCGCCTACCCTTTCAGAGATGAGCCACCTGATCTGCGAGTCCGAAGAAGCAGCACTGCCCGGGATGGTCCCGCTCCCCGGCACGCTGCCCGAGAGCCTGCGTCTTGAGCTGATCGCCTTCCGTCGCGACCTGCACATGCACCCCGAGCTCGGCAATCAGGAGTTCCGCACCACCGCGGCGATCAAGGCCCGCCTGGAGCAGGCAGGTCTGGCGCCGCGTGTGCTTCCCTCGGGCACCGGGCTCATCTGCGACATCGGCACGGACCGGGCCGACGCCGCCGGCCGCGACGGCGTACGTCCGATCCTGGCCCTGCGCGCCGACATCGACGCGCTGCCCATCCCGGACACCAAGACGGGCGTCCCGTACCGCTCCACCGTCCCCGACCGCGCGCACGCCTGCGGCCACGACGTCCACACCACGGTGGTGCTCGGCGCCGGCCTGGTCCTCGCCGACCTGGCCCGCCAGGGCCTGCTGACGCAGCCGGTACGGCTGATCTTCCAGCCCGCCGAGGAGATGATGCCCGGCGGCGCGCTCGGCGTGATCGAGGCCGGCGGTCTCGACGGCGTGGGCAGGATCATCGCGGTGCACTGCGACCCCAAGGTCGACGCGGGCCGCGTCGGTCTGCGCACCGGCCCGATCACCTCGGCCTGCGACCGGATCGAGATCTCGCTGGACGGCCCCGGCGGCCACACCGCCCGCCCGCACCTCACCACCGACCTGGTCACGGCCGTCGCCAGGGTCGCCACCGACGTCCCGGCGCTGGTCGCCCGCCGCGTCGACGCGCGCGCGGGACTCGCGGTGACCTGGGGCCGCATCGAGTCCGGTCACGCCTGCAACGTCATCCCGCAGCGCGCCGTACTCGCCGGCACCGTCCGCTGCCTGGACCTCGGCGCCTGGCACGAGGCCCCGGACCTGATCCACGCCGCGATCGACGAGATCGCGACCCTGCACGGCGCCAAGTCGGAGATCAACTACGTCCGCGGCGTCCCGCCGGTCGTGAACGAGCACGCCGTCACCGAGCTGCTCACCGACGCGATGGCCGCCCGGCGCGGGCTGCACGCGATCGAGGACACCGAGCAGAGCCTCGGCGGCGAGGACTTCTCCTGGTACCTGGAGCAGGTCCCGGGCGCGATGGCCCGCCTGGGCGTGCGCACCCCGGGCGACACCGCCCGACGCGACCTGCACCGCGGCGACTTCGACGTGGACGAGGCCGCGATCGAGGCCGGCGTCGAGCTCTTCACCGCCGCCGCGTTGCTCAAGGGCTGAGCCGCGTGACTACGTGAGACGGTCCGCCGATGTTCTCGGCGGACCGTCTCACCTCGATGTTCTGTTCTGGCTCAGACCGCCGAAATCTCGGCCTTGAGGCTGACGACCCCCGCGTTCCCGCTGCTGCCACATGATGCCGTCGAGGTCTTGCCTGCTCGCGTGTTCACCCACGGGCCCCAGACCCCGAACTTCGTCCCGTGTGGGTTGGCGCACCAAATCTTGACCCTGTGCGTGTCGAAGCGCGTTCCCCCGCCTGTACATTTCGCGCTCCCGGACGTTCCGCCAGCTGACTTCCAGGTCTCGCACGTGGCGCTAGCGGCTGCGGGTGAAGCCATGCTGATGAGCGCCGCACTGGTCGCAATGCTCATGCCAATTGCGGTGAAAGTAAATTTTCGGGTCCTCAACGGGATCCCCTCCCCTTTGGTGGCCGACTCGGCCTGTGGTCATCGATCACGGTAGTCCACGAGATCATCTGCCGCGTCGTTCGTGTGTACTAATTGGCTTGATCGTGTCGCTGTGGGTTGCCTTCACGGCAGGGTGGTGCGCTGCCCAGGGTCGCCTGCCGAACCGTGGCGGTTCGCGACGATCCGATAACGACTGATGAACGCTCCCTTAACTGACATCTACGCGCGTTACGATCGCCGCGAAACCAGCGCCGGCAGAGGCGCTTCGGTCAGGTTGAAGGAGCCCTCCCGTGCGCCGGGTAACCAGAATTGCCACTGTGGCCATCGCGTCCACAGCCCTCGCGTTCTCCGCCACCGCGTGTGGCAAGACGTCGGACTCCGCTTCCGGCTCGAAGGAGCCCAGCGCCGCCATCGCGTACGACATCGGCGGCCGCGGCGACCAGTCCTTCAACGACGCCGCGTACGCCGGCCTGGAGAAGGCCGAGAAGGGCCTTGACATCAAGGGCAACGACCAGGAGCCCTCCGAGGGCGAGTCGGACGCCGACAAGGTCCAGCGCCTCACCGAGCTGGCCCGCTCCGGCAACAACCCGGTGATCGGCGTCGGCTTCGCCTACGCGCCGGCCATCAAGAAGGTCGCGCCGAAGTTCCCGAAGACCACCTTCGGCATCATCGACGACACCTCGGTGACCGGCAAGAACATCGCGAACCTGGTCTTCAACGAGGAGCAGGGCTCCTACCTCGCCGGCGTCGCCGCCGCCAAGGCCACCAAGACCAACAAGGTCGGTTTCATCGGTGGCGTCGAGGTCCCGCTGATCAAGAAGTTCGAGGCGGGCTTCGCCCAAGGCGTCAAGGACACCAACCCCCAGGTCGAGGTGCTCAAGCAGTACCTGACCCAGCCGCCGAACACCGACGGCTTCTCCAAGCCCGACCTCGGCAAGGCCGCCGCCGAGGGCCAGCTCGACAAGGGCGCCGACGTGGTCTACCACGCCGCGGGTCTCGCGGGCTCCGGCGCGATCGAGGCCGCTGCCAACAAGGGCAAGTGGGCCATCGGCGTCGACTCGGACCAGTACGAGCAGCCCGGTCTGGCGAAGTACAAGGACAAGATCCTCACTTCGGTGACCAAGGACGTCTCCGACTCGGTCTACAACCTGATCAAGTCGGTCAAGGACGGCAAGCCGCAGTCCGGTGAGGTCCGTTACGGCCTCGCGGAGGACGGTGTCGGCCTGTCCGACTCCAACCCGGCGTACCAGAAGATGACGGACCTCATCGCCGCCGTCGACAAGGCGAAGGCCGACGTCGTCGCCGGCAAGGTCAAGGTCAGGACCGCGCCGTAGGGCCACCGGTCACGACGTGAGACCCGGGGGACCGGGGAGGCGGTTTCTGCCGCCTCTCCGGCCCCCGGGCCGCATACCGCCCAGCTCTTTTTGATATTCGGCAGAACTACGCGCGTAGAAGCTTTTCGGCACGATAGTTTCGCCGCGCCCCGCATCCTGCCTCCCGCTCCTTTCCGCCAAGGAGAGTGCGTCATCAACGCGTCCAGCCCGCCCCCCGCCGTAGAACTGCACGGCATCACCAAGCGCTTCCCCGGCGTCGTCGCCAACCACGACATCGACATCACCATCCGCAAGGGCACCGTGCACGCCCTCGTCGGTGAGAACGGTGCCGGAAAGTCGACCCTGATGAAGATCCTCTACGGCATGCAGAAGCCGGACGAGGGCACCATCACCATCGACGGGGAGCAGGCCGCTTTCCACAGCCCCGCCGACGCCATCGCACGCGGCATCGGCATGGTGCACCAGCACTTCATGCTCGCCGACAACCTCACCGTCCTGGAGAACGTCGTCCTCGGCGGCGAGAAGCTGTACGGCATCGGCAACAAGGCCCGCGACAAGATCAAGGAGATCTCGGACGCGTACGGACTGAACGTGCGCCCCGACGCCCTGGTCGAGAACCTCGGCGTGGCCGACCGCCAGCGCGTGGAGATCCTCAAGGTCCTCTACCGCGGCGCCCGCATCCTCATCCTCGACGAGCCGACCGCCGTGCTCGTGCCGCAGGAGGTCGACGCACTCTTCGCCAACCTCCGCGAGCTCAAGGCCGAGGGTCTGACGGTCATCTTCATCTCGCACAAGCTGGGCGAGGTCCTGTCGGTCGCCGACGACATCACCGTCATCCGGCGCGGCACGACCGTGGGCACCGCCGACCCGGCGAACACCACCCCCAAGCAGCTCGCCGAGCTGATGGTCGGCAGCGAACTCCCCTCGCCCGAGACCCGCGAGTCGACGGTCACCGACGTACCGATGCTCCGCATCGACGACCTCCAGCTCAACGCCGTCGACCCCGACGGCGCCGTGCGCGAGGTGCTCGCCGGGATCTCCCTCACCATCCACAAGGGCGAGGTCCTCGGCATCGCGGGCGTCGAGGGCAACGGCCAGGCGGAGCTCGTCGAGGCGATCATGGGCATGCGTGACCCGGACGGCGGCGTCATCACGCTCGACGACGCCGACATCTCGCACGCGCCCACCCGCAAGCGCCGCGAGCGCGGCATCGGTTACATCCCCGAGGACCGCCACCGGCACGGCCTGCTCCTCGAAGCGCCGCTGTGGGAGAACCGCATCCTCGGCCACGTCACCGAGGAGCCCAACTCCAAGCGCGGACTGCTCGACCTGAAGGCGGCCCGCGCCGACACCGAGCGGATCGTGCGCGAGTACGACGTCCGCACCCCCGGCATCGAGGTCACCGCGGCCTCGCTGTCCGGCGGCAACCAGCAGAAGCTGATCGTCGGCCGCGAGATGAGCCACGCCCCCAAGCTGCTGATCGCCGCGCACCCCACGCGCGGTGTGGACGTCGGCGCGCAGGCGCAGATCTGGGACCAGATCCGCGAGGCGCGCCGCGAGGGACTGGCCGTACTGCTGATCTCCGCCGACCTGGACGAGCTGATCGGGCTCTCCGACACCCTGCGGGTCATGTACCGCGGCCGCCTGGTCGCGGACGCCGACCCGGCCACCATCACCCCGGAGGAACTGGGCTCGGCCATGACCGGCGCCGCCACCGGTCACCTGGAGCACGCCCCGGAGGACGAGGCCTGATGAAGAAATTCGACAAGGACCGGCTGATCCTGGGCCTCGCCGGCCCAGTGCTCGCGCTGGTCGTCGCCATCGCGCTCACCTCGGTGGTGCTGCTCGCCTCGGGCCGCGACCCGATCGAGCCGTACACGCTGATGATCGAGAACGCCGCGTACGCCGACATCCAGGTGCTGATCCTCAACCAGGCCGGCACGTACTACCTGGCGGCGCTCGCCGTCGCCGTCGGCTTCCGGATGAACCTGTTCAACATCGGTGTGGACGGCCAGTACCGGCTCGCCGCGATGATGGCGGCCCTGGTCGGCGCCAGCGTCGACCTGCCCGGGCCGCTGCACATCGCCCTCATCGTTATCGTCGCGATGCTGACCGGTGCCTTCTGGGCCGGTATCGCGGGCATCCTGCGGACCATCCGGGGCGTGAGCGAGGTCGTCTCCACGATCATGCTCAACGCGATCGCCACCAGCCTCATCGCCTGGCTGATCCTCCCCGACAACTTCGGCGTCCAGCCGGAGGGCTCCAACGACCTCACCACGGGCGAGATCGCGGAGTCCGGCTGGTTCCCGAGCGTGAGCATGGGTGACGGCGGCGAGATCTACGGCTTCACGTTCGTCGCCTTCGCCCTCGGCATCGTCTACTGGTTCGTCCTCAACCGGACCCGCTTCGGCTTCGACCTGCGCGCCACCGGCGCCAGCCAGACCGCCGCCGCGGCCTCCGGCGTCGATGCCAAGAAGATGATCCTGACCGCGATGCTGATCTCGGGCGGAGTCGCCGGCCTGGCCGGAATGCCGACGCTGCTGGGCGACACCCACACGTACAGCCTCAGCTTCCCGACCGGCATCGGCTTCACGGGCATCACCATCGCCCTGCTCGGCCGCAACAACCCGGTCGGCATCCTGTTCAGCGCGCTGCTGATCGCCTTCCTCGACAAGGCGTCCGCCGTACTCGACCAGTACGGCTACGAAAAGGAAATCGCCACGATCATGCAGGGCCTGATCGTGATCGCGGTCGTCGTCAGTTACGAACTCGTCCGCCGCTACGGGCTCCGCCGCCAGCAGCAGAAGGTGGGCGAGGAGCTCGCCGCAGCCGCCCGCAAGAACCGTGAGGAGGTGGCGGCGTAATGAGTACCAGCACTGTCTCCGCCGTGAGCGCGGCGCCCAAGAAGAGCGCCCGCCGCAAACTGTCCGTCCCCGTCATCCTGCTGATCATCGCGGGCGGGCTCGCCCTGGTCTCGCTGGTGCGCCTCGTCAGCGGCGCCGACGACCTGACCTCCGTCGGCCAGGTCTCCGGCGCGCTCCAGCTCGCCGTCCCGATCGGTCTCGCCGGTCTCGGCGGCCTGTGGGCCGAGCGTGCGGGCGTCGTCAACATCGGCCTCGAAGGCATGATGATCCTGGGCACCTGGTTCGGCGCGTACGCCGGCTACCAGTGGGGCCCGTGGTCGGGCGTCGCCCTCGGCATCCTCGGCGGCGCGCTCGGCGGTCTGCTGCACGCGGTCATCACGGTCACCTTCGGCGTGAACCACATCGTCTCCGGTGTGGCCATCAACATCCTGGCCGTGGGCGCCACCCGCTACCTCTCCAACTTCACCTTCGACAAGGCCGCGGGCGGTTCCTCCAAGCAGTCCCCGCGCATCGACGAGATCACGAAGATCACCATCCCGGGGCTCTCCGACTGGCTGCGGGACATCCAGGGCAAACACTGGTTCTTCGTCTCGGACGTCGCGGGCGTCCTCGGCGGCCTGCTCACCAACCTCTCCCTGCTGACCGTCCTCGCGCTGCTGCTGATCCCGGCCACCGTCTGGATCCTCTGGCACACGGCCTTCGGCCTGCGCCTGCGCTCCTGCGGCGAGAACCCGGTGGCCGCGGAGTCCCTGGGCGTCAACGTCTACAAGTACAAGTACATCGCCGTCGTCGTCTCCGGCGGCCTCGCCGGCCTCGCGGGCGCCTTCCTCGCCATCGTCGCCACCGGCATCTACCAGGAGGGCCAGACCGGCGGCCGCGGCTACATCGGTCTCGCCGCGATGATCTTCGGCAACTGGATGCCGGGCGGAATGGCGCTGGGTGCCGGCCTCTTCGGCTTCACCGACAGCCTCAAGCTGCGCGGCGGCGCCGAGAACGTCCACGCGATGCTGCTCCTGCTGGCGATCCTGCTGCTGATCGTCCTGTTCTGGCAGCTGTACAAGAAGAAGTACGTGCCCGCGGCGGTCTCCGCCGTCGCCGCCGCGGCCCTCTTCACCTGGTACGCGCTCACCGACGAGGTCCCGAGCCAGTTCGTGGACGCCGCGCCGTACGTCACCACCCTGCTCGTCCTGGCGCTCTCCGCACAGCGGCTCCGCATGCCCAAGGCCAACGGCATTCCGTACCGCAAGGGCCAGGGCAAATGACGCGAGGAGCGGCGGCCGTCGACTGGGACGCCCTGCGGGAGGCGGCGCGCGAGGCCATGTCGCGCGCGTACGCCCCCTACTCGGGCTTCCCGGTCGGCGCCGCGGCCCTCGTCGACGACGGCCGCACCGTCACCGGCTGCAACGTGGAGAACGCCTCCTACGGCCTCTCCCTGTGCGCCGAATGCGGCCTCGTCTCGCAGCTCAACGCCACCGGCGGCGGCCGTCTGACGCACTTCACCTGCGTCGACGGCCGGGGCGAGATCCTGATGCCCTGCGGCCGCTGCCGGCAGCTGCTGTACGAATTCGGCGGCCCCGCGCTACTGCTCGACACGTCGGCGGGTATCCGTACCCTCGCCGACATGCTCCCCGACGCCTTCGGCCCCCAGCACCTGGCGCCCGGCACCCCGGAAGGAACCCGATAAACCCCATGGACGTCATTTCCGTCATCCGGACCAAGCGCGACAAGGGCGAACTGAGCCCCGAGCAGATCGACTGGGTCATCGACGCCTACACGCGCGGCGAGGTCGCCGACGAGCAGATGTCGGCCCTCGCGATGGCGATCCTGCTCAACGGCATGAACCGGGTCGAGATCGCCCGCTGGACCGCGGCGATGATCAACTCGGGCGAGCGCATGAACTTCGCCCAGCTCTCCCGCCCCACCGCCGACAAGCACTCCACCGGCGGCGTCGGCGACAAGATCACACTGCCGCTGGCCCCCATCGTCGCCGCCTGCGGCGCGGCCGTGCCCCAGCTCTCGGGCCGGGGCCTCGGCCACACCGGCGGCACGCTCGACAAGCTGGAGTCGATCCCCGGCTGGCGCGCCCTGCTCTCCAACGAGGAGATGCTCTCCGTCCTCGAATCCACCGGCGCGGTCATCTGCGCGGCGGGCGACGGCCTGGCCCCGGCGGACAAGAAGCTGTACGCGCTGCGTGACGTCACCGGCACGGTCGAGGCCATCCCGCTGATCGCCTCCTCCATCATGTCGAAGAAGATCGCCGAGGGCACGGGCTCGCTCGTCCTGGACGTGAAGGTCGGCTCCGGCGCCTTCATGAAGAACATCGAGGACGCCCGCGAGCTCGCCGCCACCATGGTGGGCCTGGGCACCGACCACGGCGTACGCACGGTGGCCCTCCTCACCGACATGTCGACCCCGCTCGGCCTCACGGCGGGCAACGCCCTCGAAGTCCGCGAATCCGTCGAGGTGCTGGCGGGCGGCGGCCCGCAGGACGTCGTCGACCTCACCCTCGCGCTCGCCCGCGAGATGCTCGACGCGGCCGGCCTGAAGGACGCGGACCCGGCCAAGGCGCTCGCCGACGGCTCCGCGATGGACGTCTGGCGCCGCATGATCGCGGCCCAGGGCGGCGACCCGGACGCGGCCCTCCCGGTCGCCCGCGAGCAGCACGTCGTCCACGCCTCCGAGAGCGGTGTCCTCACCACCCTCGATGCGTACGCCGTCGGTGTCGCGGCCTGGCGCCTGGGCGCCGGCCGCGCGCGCAAGGAGGACCGGGTCCAGGCCGGCGCGGGCATCGAACTCCACGCCAAGCCGGGCGACAGGATCACCGCGGGCCAGCGTCTGATGACCCTGCACACGGACACCCCGGAGAAGTTCGAGTACGCCCTCGAAGCCCTGAACGGCGGGGTCCTGACGACCCCCGAGGGCACGGAGTTCACTCCGAACCCGATCGTGCTGGGCCGCATCGCGTAACGGCGGGCACGACCGAGCGGGGCCGGTGGATTCCACCGGCCCCGCTCTTTTCGTCCCCTCGCGCGTCCCCTCGCGCGCCACCGCGCCGGGACCCGGTGCCGCGGCGTGTCACGGCCGGCCGGGCCTCGCCCGGCCCGGGATCAGCGCCGGTCCGGGACCAGTGGTGCGGGCCCCGGATCCGGGGTGGCGGGGCCACCGCAAGGGGGCCACCGCAAGGCGGCCACCGATGAGTTCCGTCCGCGGCCCCGGTCTGCCTGGTGTGAATGCCATGATGCCGATCGTCCTCGTCGTCGCCGGCCGGGTGACCCCCGGCGACGTGTCCCGCCTGTGCGACGAGCTGGACGACCTGCTGTGCGCCTCCGGGGCCACCGAGGTGGTCTGCGACGTCACCGGACTGGCCGAGCCGGACCTCACCGCCGTCGACGCCCTGGCCCGCCTGCGGCTCACCGCCCGCCGGGCCGGCTGCCGCCTGCTGCTGCGCGGCCCCCGGCAGGACCTGCTGGCGCTGCTGCGCCTCACCGGGCTCGGTGACGTCGTCCAGGCCGGCCCCGCGGGTCCGTAGGCATTTACCGGGCGGTATTCCTTTCGGCGCGATCACCCGATGGGCTGTTTTCATAAGACTGGGCGAAAGCCGATCCGGCATGTCGTGTCCGGGAGGAAGCCGTATCGGTGCGCGGCTCCAAATGGCCGAACAGGCGAGTTCAATCGTGATTTTCCCACCGGTTTTCTGACAAAGTTCAAAGCCGAAATCCACGGTTGCTTTCTCGGTCAGTTCTACGGTCCAGGTATGAAGAGAGCCGCACGTGCTGCAAAGAAGTTGGACTGAGCAGAGCCAACTGACAGTTTTTCACCTCGTCCAGCCGGTGGAAGGGGGAGTCGCGCGCGTCGTCACCGACCTCGTCAGGGCGCAGACGGGCGCAGGTCTGCGGACCGTCGTCGCCTGCCCGCCCGGCGGCGCGCTGGCGTCGGAGGCCGCCGAGGCCGGAGCGCGCGTACACACCTGGCCCGCCGAACGCGCCCCCGGCCCCCGGCTCGCCCAGGAGGTGGTGACCGCCGCCCGGCTGATCCGCGCGTGCCGCCCCCACGTCGTGCACGCCCACAGCGCCAAGGCCGGGCTCGCGGGCAGGCTGGCGGTGCGCGGCCGGGTGCCGACGGTCTTCCAGCCCCACGCCTGGTCCTTCGACGCCGTGCAGGGCCGTGAAGCGGCGCTCGCCCTCACCTGGGAGCGGTACGCGGCCCGCTGGAGCACCCGGACCCTGTGCGTCAGCGAGACCGAGCGCCGGGCGGGGGAGGAGGCCGGCATCGCCGCCCGCTGGTCGGTGATCCGCAACGGCGTCGACCTCCGCCACTTCCGCCCCGACGAGGGCGCGGGCCGTGCCCCGGCCCGCGCCGCCCTCCCCCTCCTCTCCGGCCTCCCCGCCGGGGCCCCCCTCGTCGTCTGTGTGGGCCGCCTGTGCCACCAGAAGGGCCAGGACATCCTGCTGCGGGCCTGGCAGCAGGTGGCCGCGGCGGTGCCCGGCGCCCGGCTGGTCCTGGTCGGCGACGGACCCGACCGCGAACGCCTGACGGCCCAGGCCCCGCCGGGCGTGCTGTTCGCCGGGGCCAGCCGGGACACCCGGCCGTGGCTGCACGCGGCGGACGTCGTCGTCCTGCCCTCCCGCTGGGAGGGCATGGCCCTCGCCCCGCTCGAAGCCATGGCCTGCGGCCGGCCCGTCGTGCTGTCCGACGTCAGCGGGGCCAGGGAGAGCCTGCCGCCCGGCCACGAAGCCCACTGCCTCGTACCGCCGCAGGACCCGCGGGCCCTCGCGGCGGCACTGACGAACCTGCTGACCGACCCCGGGCTCCGGGAGGCCCTGGGCCGCGCGGCCCAGACCCACACCCGGTCGACCCGCGACGTACGCAAGACCGCCGCAGCCGTCTTCGGTCTCTACCGGGAACTTGTCAGCCTGCCCCGACCCATGATGAGGAAGCGCACCGAGCGATGACGACGGAGAGTGCATTCGCGCCCGACACCGCCCAGACCACAGCCGTGCAGCTCACGGCTCCTTCGGTCCATCCGCCGAGGAGCGCGGCACGGCACCGGCCCACCCCCCTGGCCCCACGGAGCCTGCGTCTGCGAGGCCCCCTCGCGGGGGTGCTCGCCGCCGACGTGCTCGCCGTGGCCCTCACCCTGGCACTGATGCCCTGGCCGGTGCTCGCGTGCGTCCCGCTCGCGGCGCTCATGCTGGTGCTGCACACCTGGCGCGGCCTCTACCGCCCCCGCCTGTCCCCCTCGGCACTCGACGAAATGCCCCCGCTCCTCCTCCTCGCCCTGGTCCAGTGGTACGCCACCGCGGAAGCCCTCACGGCGTACGACTCACGGCACGGCATCGGCTGGACGGACCTGACCTGCGCCGCCGTCGCCCAGACCCTGCTCGGCTGCGCCGGCCGCTCCACGGTCTACCGGATCCGCCGCCGCACGGCGGTCCGGCGCCCGCAGTCCGCACTGGTCGTGGGCCGGGCCCCGCTCGCCCAGCAGGTCACGGCGGCCCTGCACACCCGGGCCGAGTACGGACTGCGCCCGGTCGGCCGCTTCGACCCGGCGCACCAGCCCACGGACGCCGCACCCGCGGACACGCTCCCGGTCCTCGCCACCCTGGAGGACGTCAGCCGGGCGGTCATCCAGAACTCCGTGCGCCACGCCGTCTTCACCGACCCGCCCCGGTCGGCCCCCGACGCGGCCGCGCTCGTCGAGCTCTTCGCCGAGCACGGCTGCCGGCTCTGGCTCGTCGACGCCCCGGCCGCCGGCGCGGCGGCGCCCGACCGCACACCGGACCCCGACCACCTCTGGGGGTTCGCCGTACGCCCGCTGCGCACCGGCCCGGGCCGGCCCGTGGCCCGCGCGGGCAAGCGCGTCATGGACGCCCTCGTGGCCGCCTTCGCCCTCGTCGCCGCAGCGCCGGTCATGGCGGTGTGCGCCCTCGCCGTACGCCTCTCCGACGGCCCGGGCGTCATCTTCCGCCAGGAGCGCATCGGCCGCGACGGCCGCCCCTTCACGCTCCTCAAGTTCCGTACGCTCCGCCCGGCCGACGAGCACGAGTCCGCCACCCGCTGGAGCGTGGCCATGGACCACCGCATGAGCGTCACGGGCAACATCCTCCGCCGCACGTCCCTGGACGAGCTCCCCCAGCTCTGGAACGTCCTGCGCGGCGACATGAGCCTGGTCGGCCCACGCCCCGAACGCCCGTACTTCGTGACCAAGTTCAGCCACACCTACCCCGGCTACCAGGCCCGTCACCGGATGCCCGTCGGCATCACCGGGCTGGCCCAGGTGAACGGACTGCGCGGCGACACCTCGATCGAGGACCGCGCCCGCTTCGACAACCACTACATCGAGACCTGGTCGCTCTGGCAGGACGTGTGCATCCTCACGCGCACCGCCACTTCCCTGTTCCGGCTCGGAGGCAGCTGAGCATGACCGTCCTGTGGACCGCCGCACCGACGCCGCACCCGCGCGTCCAGTGGCGGGAACAACGCTGGTGGCCGGTGCTGCCCCTGATCGCGACCGTCCTCCTCCTGGCCGTCCCGGTCCAGACGGCGGGAGCCGGGGCGTCCGCCGACATCACCCCGGCGGACATCGCGTCGTGCGCCCTGGTGGCCTTCGCCCTCGGCCGCGTACTGCGCCTGCGCCGGCGGCCGCTGACACCGGCCGCCGCGCTGGTCCTCGGCATCCCCACGGCCGGCATCGCCGTGGCGACGTTCACCGCCACCGACCCGGCCGCCGCCCTCACCGGGTTCATCCGCTACCTCCAGGTCTTCGTCCTCGTCCCCACCGCGGTGGTCCTCCTGGTCCGCACCCCCCGCAACTTCCGGATCATCACGGGCTCCCTCACCGTCCTCGCTCTCGTCCAGGGCGCCACGGGCGTCCACCAGTACGCCACCGGCACGGGCGCGTCGTACATGGGCGAGGACATCAGGGCCGTGGGCACCTTCGGCCCCACCGACGTCATGGGCATGGCCACGGTGGTCTCGTACGGCCTCCTGGCGGCCCTGGCCCTGGCACTCCGTACGCCCGGGAACGCTCCTCCCTGGCTGCGTCCCACCGCCGTCGCCGCCGCGGCGGCGCTCGTGGTCCCCCTCGCGCTCTCCTTCAGCCGGGGCGCCTGGATCGCCACCCTGGCGGCGGCCCTCGTCATGATCCTCCTCACCGGCCTGCGCCAGGCGGTATGCGCACTGGCCGCCCTGACCGCCGTCTCGGTCGTCCTCGTCGGCGGCTTCGGCATCGGCTCCGAGATGATCTCCCAGCGCCTCACCAGCATCACCGAGGTGACCGAGGCCCCCGACCGGTCGGTCACCGACCGCTACACGATGTGGGCCGCCGCGACGAGCATGTGGGACGACCGGCCCGCCACCGGGGTCGGCCTCAAGGGATTCGCCGTCCACCGGGACGCGCACGCGTCGATCGGCCTGTCCTCCGGCAGCGACACGGCGGGCGCGGGCCAGGAGTTCCACAAGCAGGCCCTGCTCTCCCCCCACAACATGTACCTCCTCGTGCTCAGCGAGCAGGGCCTGATCGGCATCACCGCGTTCGTGGGCAGCTGGGCGGCGATCCTGGTGGCCGGAGTACGCAGACTGACCCTCGCCCGCGGGAAGAGAAGAGCCACGGACTGCGGCCTGGCCGCGGTGGGCCTGATGACCTGGCAGACCGTCGACTTCCTGTACGCCGACATCGGCGGCCCCTCGACGGTGCTCACCGGGATCGTCCTGGGCCTGGCCGCGTGGTGGGCCCTGGCGCAGCCGGCCGAGGCGACCGCCGCATGACCGACACGGACGAGCAGAGCAAGACACCCCAGGCACCCCGCACCCGCACCGCACTGGACGCCCCCACCGCTGCCGCACCCGTCCCGGTGCCGGGAGGGGACGGGCCGGGGCGCCCCCCGCAGGGCGTCGAACGCGACACGCCCGAACGATCCGCCCCCCCGAACGTCCGGCGCCCGAGGAGACGCCCCGGCGCGGCACCGCCCCCGAAGCCCCCGCACCCGGCGCCCCCGAGCCCCGCGGCAGCAGGCGCGCCCCTCCCCCCGAAGCTGGGACGTTTCCTCGCGAGGGCCGCAGCGGTCACCGCCGGGCTGACGGCGGCAGGGGCCCTCCTGGGGCTCGTACGGGACCAGGCCATCGCCCACCTCTTCGGCGCGAGCGTGGACAGCGACGCCTTCCTGATCGCCTGGACCGTGCCGGAGATGGCCTCCACGCTCCTGATCGAGGACGCGATGGCGCTCCTCCTGGTCCCCGCCTTCAGCCACGCCCTCGCCCACCGTGCCGCCCGGCGCACACAGGACCCGGCCCTTTCGTACGACGCCGTCCGGGCGCTGGTCCTGGCCACCCTTCCCCGGCTGTCGGCCCTGCTGGCCTGCGTCGCCTGCCTGCTGATCCTGGGGGCGCCCTGGATCGTGCGGATCCTCGCGCCGGGCTTCAGCGACCCCGAACTGGCCGTGGAGTGCACCCGCCTGACGGCCGTGACCGTACTCACCTTCGGCATCACGGGGTACTTCAGCGCCGCCCTGCGCGCGCACCGCAAGTTCCTGCTGCCGGCCGGCGTCTACGTCGCGTACAACCTCGGCATCATCGTCACCACGCTCACCCTGCACTCGCTGTGGGGCGTACGGGCCGCCGCGGCCGGGGTCGCGGTGGGCAGCCTCCTGATGGTCCTGACCCAACTGCCCACCTTCCTCGGACTGGTGACCGGAACCCGTCCCCGCACCGGAACCCGCTCCCGCACCGGAACCCGTCCCCGCCTCCGCACCGGAACCCGCTCCCGCACCGCCGCCGCCCCCCTCTTCGGCACCGCCGTCCTGGCCCCCGTGGTCCTCTTCGCGGTCGGCCGCCAGTCCCAGGTCCTCGTCGAGCGCTTCCTCGCGTCCTCCCTGCCCGGCGGCGCCATCTCGCACCTGAACTACGCGCAGAAGGTCGCGCAGATGCCGATGGTGCTGTCCCTCATGATCTGCACGGTGACGTACCCGGTCGTGGCCCGCGCCATGGCCGAAGGAGACCACGAGGGAGCCCGCCTCCGGGTCGAACGCGACCTGGCCCTGGCCGCGCTGGTGGTCCTCCTGGGAACAGCGCTCGTCCTCGGCTACGCGCCGCAGATCGTCGAAGTCCTCTTCGAGCGCGGCGCGTTCGACGCGCAGGACACCGCGACAACGGCGACCGTCATGCGGGTGTACGCGGCCGGCCTCCTGGGCCACTGCCTGGTCGGCGCCCTGAGCAGGCCGTTCTTCTCAGCGGGCCGCCCCACCTGGTACCCGGCCGCCGCGATGGCGGCCGGCCTCCTGGTCACCACCGCCGTCGGCGCGGTCGCGGCCGGCCGCTTCGGCGTCCACGGCATCGCCGCCGCCAACGCCGTCGGCATCAGCACGACGGCGCTGCTGCTGCTCGGTGGCCTCGGCTCGCGCGTGGTCCCCATCCGGGTACGGGCCGTCAGCGCCTCCTTCGCCCGGCTGGCCGTCGCGGCGGCGGCCGCCGCCCCGCCGGGCGGGGCGGCCGCCCCCCGG
>NZ_JBSFUB010000094.1:0-27506 GCF_053591575.1 Streptomyces altiplanensis
GTCCGTTTACGGGCGCGACGGATCGACCAGCGACGCGTCACCGGGCCGGACACATGGGGCGGCATCGCGGGAACACCGGACATTCCGGTGCGGGGCGCCCCCTGGGTACCGATCGGACTGCCTACCGATCGGACTGCGCACCGGTCAGACGCGCGTACGCAGCATCGTCCGCATCGTCCGCATGGCCACCGACAGGTTCGCCAGGTCGAACGCGTCCGATCCCCGGATCTCGTCCAGCGTGGTCCGCGCACGGCCCAGGATCGCCGCGTTCTTCTGCTCCCACGCCTTGAAGCGCTCCTCCGGCGTCGAGGTCCCGTCACCCACGGAGAGCACGTCCTGCGTCAGGCCGGCGTGCACCGCGTACAGGTCCTCGCGGATGGAGGCGCGGGCCATGGACTGCCAGCGGTCGGCCCGCGGCAGCTCGATGATCCGGTCCATCAGCTGGGTGATGGAGAGACGGTCGGCGAGGTCGTAGTACACCTCGGCGACCTCCATCGGCGCCTTGCCGGTGCGCTCGGCGATCGCGACGATGTCGAGCGTCGGGAAGGCCGACGAGAACCCGGCCACCCGCAGCGCGAGCTCCTCGGGAACGCCCGCCGCCGTCAGCTCGTCCAGGATGGACTGGTACCACTCCAGGTCCGCGCCGCGCAGCAGCTTCGGCAGCTCGTCCCAGACCCGCGCCACACCGGCGCTGAAGAACTCGATGGTCTCGGCGAGCTCCAGCGGCTGCGGCCGGTTGCCCAGCAGCCAGCGCGTACCGCGCTCGACGAGGCGGCGCGAGTGCAGCCGGATCCGGGTCTGCACGTCGGCCGCGACCTTGTTGTCGAGTGCCTCGACGGCGTCCCAGACCTCGCTGAGGCCGAAGATCGCGCGGGCCGAGAACTGCGCCCGTACGATCTCCTCGACCGACGCCCCGGTCTCCTCCCGCAGACGGTGCAGGAAGGTCGAGCCGCCGGTGTTGACGGTGTCGTTGACCAGCACCGTCGTGATGATCTCGCGGCGCAGCGCGTGCGCGTCGATCTGCTCGGGGAACTTCTCGCGCAGCGCCCCGGGGAAGTACGTGTGCAGCAGACCCCGCAGGTGCGGGTCGTCCGGCAGACCGGTGTGGATCAGCTCGTCCGCCACCGTGATCTTGGTGTACGCCATCAGGACGGCGAGCTCCGGCTGGCTCAGGCCGCGGCCCGCGCTCAGCAGCTCGCGGATCTGCCGGTCGGTGGGCAGGAACTCCAGCGGGCGGTTGAGGTGCCCGTCGCGCTCCAGCCGGCGCATGAAGCGCTGGTGGGCGTGGAGCAGGGAGGGCGCCTGGGCGACGGCGTTCGCCAGCGCCGTGTTCTGCGCGTAGTTGTTGCGCAGGACCAGTGTGCCGACCTCGTCGGTCATCGTGGCGAGCAGCTTGTTGCGCTGCTTGACGGTCATGTCGCCGTCCGCGACGAGCCCGTTCAGCAGGATCTTGATGTTCACCTCGTGGTCGGAGGTGTCCACGCCCGCGCTGTTGTCGATGGCGTCGGTGTTGATCCGGCCGCCGTCCCGCGCGAACTCGATGCGGCCGAGCTGGGTCGCGCCCAGGTTGCCGCCCTCGCCGACGACCTTGACCCGCAGGTCCTCGCCGTTGACGCGGATGGCGTCGTTCGCCTTGTCGCCGACGTCGGCGTTCGACTCCGCCGAGGACTTGACGTACGTACCGATGCCGCCGTTCCACAGCAGGTCGACCGGCGCCTTGAGGATCGCCTTCATCAGGTCGGCCGGGGTCATCTTGGTGACGCCCCGCTCGATGCCGAGCGCCTCGCGGATGTGCGCGTTGACCGGGATCGCCTTGGCGCTGCGCGGGTGGACGCCGCCGCCCGCGGACAGCAGCGAGGTGTCGTAGTCGGCCCACGAGGAACGCGGCAGCTCGAACAGACGGCGGCGCTCGGCGTACGAGGTGGCCGCGTCCGGGTTCGGGTCGATGAAGATGTGCCGGTGGTCGAAGGCTGCGACGAGGCGGATGTGCTCGGAGAGCAGCATGCCGTTGCCGAAGACGTCGCCGGACATGTCACCGACGCCGACGACCGTGAAGTCCTCGTTCTGGGTGTCGTGGCCGAGTTCGCGGAAGTGCCGCTTGACGGACTCCCAGGCACCGCGGGCCGTGATGCCCATGCCCTTGTGGTCGTAGCCGACCGAGCCGCCGGACGCGAAGGCGTCGCCGAGCCAGAAGTTGTACGCGACCGCGATCTCGTTGGCGATGTCGGAGAAGGTCGCGGTGCCCTTGTCGGCGGCGACGACGAGGTACGTGTCGTCCTCGTCGTGGCGCACGACGTCCTTCGGCGGCACGACCTCGCCCGCCACCATGTTGTCGGTGATGTCGAGCAGCGCCGAGATGAAGGTCTTGTACGAGGCGATGCCCTCGGCCATCCACGCGTCGCGGTCGACGGACGGGTCGGGGAGGTTCTTCGCGACGAAGCCGCCCTTGGCGCCGACCGGCACGATGACGGTGTTCTTCACCATCTGCGCCTTGACCAGGCCGAGCACCTCGGTCCGGAAGTCCTCGCGGCGGTCCGACCAGCGCAGACCACCGCGGGCGACCTTGCCGAAGCGCAGGTGGACGCCCTCGACGCGCGGCGAGTACACCCAGATCTCGAACGCCGGGCGGGGCGCGGGGAGGTCCGGGATGGCCTGCGGGTCGAACTTCATCGACACGTAGGAGTGCGGCTCACCGGCCTTCGTCTTCTGGAAGAAGCTGGTGCGCAGCGTCGCCTTGATGACGGTCAGGAAGGACCGCAGGATCCGGTCCTCGTCCAGGGACGCGACCTGGTCGAGCGCGCCGTCGAGCTCTTCGAGCAGCCCGTCGGTCAGCTCGGTGCCCGCGCTCTGGCGCTCCGGCGACATCCGCGCCTCGAAGAGCGAGATCAGCAGCCGGGTGGTGTGGACGTTGTTGCGGAGGGTGTCCTCCATGTAGTCCTGGCTGAAGGTCGAACCGGCCTGGCGCAGGTACTTCGCGTACGCGCGCAGCACCATCGCCTGCCGCCAGCTCAGGCCGGCGCTCAGGACCAGGGCGTTGAAGCCGTCGTTCTCGGCCTGCCCGGTCCACACGGCGGCGAAGGTGTCCTGGAAGCGCTCGCGCGCGTCGTCGGCGAGGTAGTCGCCGTTGCCGTTCGGCTTGGGCATGCGCAGGCCGAAGTCGTAGATCCACGCGTGCGTACGGTCGGCGCAGCGCAGTTCGTACGGACGCTCGTCGACGACCTCGACGCCGAGCCGCTGGAGCACCGGCAGGACGGCGGACAGGGAGACCTGCTCGCCGATCCGGTAGATCTTGAAGCGGCGCTCGTTCGGTCCGGCGCCCACCGGCTCGTACAGGGACAGCGCGAAGCTGTTGCGGCCGTGCGTCAGCTGCTCCAGGTGGACCAGGTCGGCGACGGCGGAGCGCGGCGAGTGGTCGGCCTTGTAGCCCTCGGGGAAGGCGTGACCGTAGCGGCGCAGCAGCTCGGCGGCGCGCTCCTCGCCGCACTCGGCGTTCAGGGCCTCGGAGAAACCGTCGGCCCAGGAGCGGGCGGCCTCGACCAGGCGGGCCTCGATGCGCTCGGTGTCGGCGTCGGTGAGGTCGGGCAGCTCGGTGCCCGGCGGGACGCGGACGACGAAGTGCAGGCGGGAGAGGATCGACTCGGTGTTCCAGGCGGTGAAGTCGACGCTGATGCCGCCGAGCTCCTCCTTGAGGATGTCGATGAGCCGCAGCCGCACCGCGGTGGTGTAGCGGTCACGGGGCAGGTAGATCAGGGCGGAGTAGTAACGCCCGTACTCGTCCTTGCGCAGGTACAGGCGCAGCCGGCGCCGCTCCTGGAGGTAGAGCACGCTCGTCACGATGGACGTCAGCTGGTCGACGGGCGTCTGGAAGAGCTCGTCGCGCGGGTACGTCTCCAGGATCTGGAGCAGGTCGCGGCCGTCGTGGCTGTTGGGCGAGAAGCCCGCGGTCTCCAGGACCTCGGCGACCTTGCGGCGGATGACGGGGACACGGCGTACGGACTCGGTGTACGCGGCCGAGGAGAACAGCCCGAGGAAGCGGCGCTCGCCGACGACGTTGCCGTCGGCGTCGAACTTCTTCACGCCGACGTAGTCGAGGTAGCTCGGCCGGTGCACGGTCGAGCGGCTGTTGGCCTTCGTCAGTACGAGCAGCTTGTGCTCGCGGGCCTTGGCGCGGGCGTCGGCGGGCAGCCGGCTGAAGGACGGGCTCACCGGGTGTGCCTCGTCACCGCTGTGGTGCGGGTCGGAGCGGAGGATGCCGAGTCCGGTGCCGGGGACGGCGGCGAGCGCGTCGTCGTCGGTCAGCTGGTACTCGCGGTATCCGAGGAAGGTGAAGTGGTCGGCGGCCAGCCAGCGCAGCAGCTCGCGGGCCTCGTCGACCTCCTGGTCGCGCAGGTCGTCGGCGGTGGGCTCGCTCGGCAGCTCGTCGGCGATGCGCAGCGCGGAGTCGCGCATCTTCTCCCAGTCCTCGACGGCCTCGCGGACGTCGGACAGGACGCGCAGCAGGTCGGCGGTGATCTGCTTGAGGTCGGAGCGGTCGGTCTCGCGGTCGACCTCGACGTGGATCCAGGACTCCACGCACGCGTCGTGCGGCAGCTCCTGGTCGCCGGCGCGCGCTCCGTCGCTGGGCAGGACCTCGATCAGCTTGCCGGCGACATCGCGCCGCACGGTGACCTGCGGGTGGATCACGACATGGATGCCGCGGCCCTGGCGGGACAGCTCGTTGGTGACCGAGTCGACCAGGAAGGGCATGTCGTCGGTGACCACCTCGACGACGGAGTGGCTGCAGGTCCAGCCGTTCTCCTCGACGGTCGGGGTGTGGACCCGGACGCTGGCGGTGCCCTGCGGGCGGTTCTCCGCCAGCCGGAAGTGCGAGAGGGCCGCGCCGAACACGTCGACCGGGTCGCGGTCGGCGAGGTCTTCGGGGGCCGTGTGCAGGTAGTAGCGCTGGAGGTACGCGAGGAGTGTGTCCCGGTCGGGAATGCCTTCGCTCGTGGACCCGGACGAAGGTTGCCCCCCGGCCGGGCTGTTCTCAGCTACCCGGGCCGCCCGTACGAGCAGCTCGGCCTTGGCTTCGTCCAGCTTGGTCTGCATGTCCTCTGGCTCCTGTCGCGCGCCATTGCGTGACGTAGGTGAAGAAAGATGGCACAACGCCACGACGCGGGGTATCCGGTCGGGTCGACGTTATGCCGCGGTGAGGGGTACCCATGACGTTATTGGCCATTTTTGACGGCCGGTCCGGGTTTCGGGGACCAGCGATCGCCCGGGCACGGTGGTGCTCCGGGCGGATGCCGGGGGCTTCACTGCCCCCGAGGGCTATCGCGCTGATCACGGCACCAGGCTATCCCCCCGCACCGGGGCGCCGTCATGTCCGATCGGTGTACAAAACCAGCCTGGAAGTTTGACAGTCTGGACAGCGCAGCGCGCGCCGCTTCATGGCAGGCACCGCCCGGCGGTCCCCCGGCCGCCGGAACCGGCGGGGCGCCTTGGCAAACGCCGCCCGCCGGTGCAGGTTGAACCGGACGGCACGGAACAGGCCGCCCGAGGGGAGCACACCGCCATGGCACCCAAGATCCTCATCGTCACCGGCGACGCAGCGGAGTCGCTGGAAGTCCTCTACCCGTACCAACGCCTGCGCGAGGAGGGGTACGAGGTCCACATCGCCGCCCCGACCCGCAAGAAGCTCCAGTTCGTGGTCCACGACTTCGAGCCCGGCTTCGACACGTACACGGAGAAGCCCGGCTACACCTGGCCCGCCGACCTCGCGTTCTCCGAGGTGGAAGCCGGCCAGTACGCCGCCGTGGTGGTCCCCGGCGGGCGGGCACCGGAGTACCTGCGCAACGATCCGGAACTCCGCAAGATCCTCAAGGCATTCTTCGACTCGGACAAGCCGGTGGCCCAGATCTGTCACGGCCCGCTCCTGACGGCGGCCGTCGACGGGCTCGCCGGCCGCCGGGTCACCGCGTACCCGGCCCTGGAGCTCGACATGCAGTCCGCCGGGGCGACCTTCCAGGACGCCGAGACGGTGGTCGACGGCACCCTGGTCTCGGCCCGCGCGTGGCCGGACCACCCGAGCTGGATGCGTGAGTTCCTCACGGTCCTGCGCGCGAAGAGCCCGGTGGCCTGAGCGCGCGGCGGGACGGCGCGAGCCGCAACAGGACAGGGCGGGCCGGAGCGGAGCGGGTGCGGGGCCGGGCAGGAGGCGCCCCGCGCCCCTCACTCCATCCACCGCTCCGCCAGCGCCACCGCCTCCGCCAGGCTGTCCACCACCGGCACGCCGGCCGGCTCCAGGCTGGCCCTGCTGTGCGAGCCCCCCGTATAGAGCACCGCCCGCGCCCCCACATGCGCCGCCGCCACCGCGTCGTCGACCGCGTCGCCGATCACGACCACCTGCTGCGGCGTGACACCGCCCAGCGCCGCGACATGGCGGGCCATGTGCGCGGCCTTGCTGCCGCCCGAAGGCCCGGTCCGCCCGTCGACCCGCACGAAGTGCCGCTCGATGCCGTACCCCCGCACCACCGGGAGCAGCTGCTCGTGTCCGTACATGCTCAGCAGTGACTGGCTGCGGCCCGTCGACTGCCACTCCACCAGCAGCTCCTCGACGCCGTGCGTGAGCGCGCACACCACACGCAGCTCGGTGTAGTGCCGGTGGAAGGCCTCGTCCATGGCCAGCCACTCCGCGTCCGTCGGCAGCCGTCCCATCAGCCTCTCGTAGAAGCGGGGGATGGGCACGCAGTACAGCTCGCGGTACCGCTCGAGCGTGATCGGTTCGATCCCGATCTCCGCGAACGCCGCGTTCGTCGCGCCGATGACCGCACTGATGTCGTCGAGCAGCGTGCCGTTCCAGTCCCAGACGAGATGCGTCGTCGTGTGCTTCCCCATTCCAGGAAGGTACCCACCGGGTACGACAGCGCAGACATCGCAGCCGGGTTCAGCCGATCAGGTTCGGGATCTCCTGCACCCCGTACCACAGCAGTTCGTGGTCCTCCGCGCCGTCCACCGTGAACTGCGCGTCGTCGTCCCCGTGGTCCGCCGCCCCCAGCGCCGCGGCCGCCGCCGTCACGTCCGCCTCCGCGTCGTCGGCGTCGACGTGCACCGCCGCCGCCTTCTTCAGCGGCACCGCGGCGGCGATCCGCACCTCGCCGATGGCCGCGGCGTCCAGCCCCCGGTCCGGGTCGGCGACCGCGTCCCCGTCCGGTACGTCGACGGCCACGACGACCCGGCGCCGCGCAGCGCCCGGGTCTCCCGCCACCAGCCGCAGCGACGCGGCCGCGGCCCGGTTGAGCGCGGCGTACTCGAGCTCCTCGATGTCGTCCGAGACGTACCACTCGCGCAGGCCGGGGGTCACGGCGTAGGCGGCCAGCGGGCCGGGTCCCAGCTCGCCCGCCTTGTGCGCCTCGGCGAGACCGGAAAGGGTCAGGGGGACGTAGACGCGCATCGGCAGGCCGCTTTCGTAGTCGGAGACGGACTCAAGGATACGTACGGAGTCCCCCTTCGGAGTGGTGGTCCCCGGCTCCCGCGACGTCCACCCCGGGAGGCGGGTGCGGAGCGGACGCCGCCCCGGCACTGTCTTCCGTCACCCTGATAGGTGATCCGTTCGGCCGGTGCCTCCCGCGTCCACCGCTCCTTGCCGCCGCCTGTCCGTCCCCGTAGAAGAACACCAGCAGAAGTTACCGCCCGGTATCAAAGCCGGGCCGGCAGAGCGGGGCACACAGATGAACAAGGACAGGACCCGGCCGCACGGACGCCACGACCAGCGCGGGCCCGGCGCCTCCGCGCTCAGGGCGAGGACCCCCGGGACGGCGGCCGGCAGCCCCACAGCCGGCGCCCCCCGCACCGCACCCACCACCACGTCCGCCGCGCCCGCAGCCCAGGCACTGCGGCACCACCACCGCCGTCCCACCCCGCACGAACAGTTCGCCGAGCGCCTGCTGGCGGTGCTCAGCGGCCGGCGCCCCGTCCACTGGATGCTCGGGCACACCATCGGCGAGGCGTACGAGCAGCTCGTCCAGCTCGCGCCCACGACCCCGCTGCGCACGCGCGGCACGCTTCCCGTCGTACGCACCTGCGGCTGCTTCCATCCGCGCCCCGGCGTCGTCGAGGCCTTCGCAAGCATCGCGGCCGGCGAGCAGGTACGGGCGATGGCGTTCCGCCTGGAACAGGGCCGTGACCTGCGCTGGCGGTGCGCCGCCGTCGAGCTGGGCGGCGCACCGGCGGCCGCTGCCTGCGCCCCGGCGTGAAGGCGGCACAGACACGGCCGGGGCCGCGGCACAGCCGGGACGCGGCCGGGGCCGGACACCCCATCGGTGTCCGGCCCCGGCCGTCATGCCACGCAGGGTCGTACGGGCTGTACGCCCGCCTGCCCGCGCCTACTTCTTGCGGCGGCGTCCGCCGCCCTTCTGCGCCTTGCGCCGCTCGGCGCGCGTCATGCCGTCCGACTCGGACCGGGCGGGCTCGTCCTCGTTGTCGAAGTCGCCCTCGACGACACCGCCCTCGCCGTCCACCGTGGGAGCGGAGAAGTGCAGCCGGTCGGGCCGCTGCGGGGCGTCGAGCCCCTTCGCCCGGATCTCCGGACGGCCGGCGCCGGCGGGCACCGCGTCCTCCTTCCTGAGCGACGGCCTTCCGGCCCCCGCCTGGTCGGGCACAGCCTGCACCGGGACCTCCTCGACCTGCTGCTCGACCTGGACCTCCAGGTTGAACAGGTAGCCGACGGACTCCTCCTTGATGCCGTCCATCATCGCGTTGAACATGTCGAAGCCCTCGCGCTGGTACTCGACCAGCGGGTCCTTCTGGGCCATCGCGCGCAGGCCGATGCCCTCCTGGAGATAGTCCATCTCGTAGAGGTGCTCGCGCCACTTGCGGTCCAGGACGGACAGCACCACGCGCCGCTCCAGCTCACGCATGACGTCGGAGCCGAGCTGCGCCTCACGCTCGGCGTACTGCTCATAGATGTCGTCCTTGATGGACTCGGCGATGAACTCGGCGGTGATGCCCGCCCGGTCGCCCGCCGCGTCCTCCAGGTCCTCGACGGTGACCTTCACCGGGTAGAGCTGCTTGAACGCGCCCCACAGCCGGTCGAGGTCCCACTCCTCGGCGAAGCCCTCGACGGTCTCCGCCTGGATGTACGCGTCGATGGTGTCGTCCATGAAGTGACGGATCTGGTCCTGCAGGTCCTCGCCCTCGAGCACCCGGCGCCGCTCGCCGTAGATGACCTCGCGCTGCCGGTTGAGCACCTCGTCGTACTTCAGGACGTTCTTGCGCGCCTCGAAGTTCTGCTGCTCGACCTGCGACTGGGCGGAGGCGATGGCCCGCGTCACCATCTTGTTCTCGATCGGCACGTCGTCCGGCACGTTGGCCATCGACATCACGCGCTCGACCATCGCGGCCTTGAACAGGCGCATCAGGTCGTCACCCAGCGACAGGTAGAACCGCGACTCGCCCGGGTCGCCCTGTCGGCCGGAGCGGCCGCGCAGCTGGTTGTCGATACGGCGCGACTCGTGCCGCTCGGTGCCCAGCACGTAGAGGCCGCCGAGCGCCTTGACCTCTTCGAACTCGGCCTTGACGGCCAGCTCGGCCTTCTCCAGCGCGGCGGGCAGGGCCGCGGCCCACTCCTCGATGTGCTCCTCCGGGTCGAGGCCGCGCTGGCGCAGCTCCGCCTCGGCGAGGTCGTCCGGGTTGCCGCCGAGCTTGATGTCCGTACCGCGGCCCGCCATGTTCGTGGCGACGGTGACGGCGCCCTTGCGGCCGGCCTGGGCGACGATCGACGCCTCACGGTCGTGCTGCTTGGCGTTGAGGACCTCGTGCTGGACGCCGCGCTTGGAGAGCTGCTGCGAGAGGTACTCCGACTTCTCCACGGAAGTGGTGCCGACCAGGATCGGCTGCCCCTTCTCGTGCTTCTCCACGATGTCGTCGACGACCGCGGCGAACTTCGCGACCTCGGTGCGGTAGATCAGGTCGGACTGGTCGGCACGGACCATCGGCCGGTTCGTCGGGATCGGCACGACGCCCAGCTTGTAGATCTGGTGGAACTCGGCGGCCTCGGTCATGGCCGTACCGGTCATGCCGGAGAGCTTGTCGTAGAGGCGGAAGAAGTTCTGCAGGGTGATCGTGGCGAGGGTCTGGTTCTCGTCCTTGATGTCCACCCCTTCCTTCGCCTCGATCGCCTGGTGCATGCCCTCGTTGTAGCGGCGGCCGGCGAGGATACGGCCGGTGTGCTCGTCGACGATCATGACTTCGCCGTCGATGACGACGTAGTCCTTGTCCTTCTTGAAGAGTTCCTTGGCCTTGATGGCGTTGTTCAGGTACCCGACGAGCGGCGTGTTGACCGACTCGTACAGGTTGTCGATGCCCAGCCAGTCCTCGACCTTGGCGACGCCGGACTCGTGGATGGCGACCGTGCGCTTCTTCTCGTCGACCTCGTAGTCGCCGGTCTCCTCGATGCCCTTGAGCGGGTTGCCCGGCTCGCCCTTCTTCAGGCGGACGACGAGCTTGGCGAAGTCGCCGTACCACTTGGTGGCCTGGTCGGCCGGGCCCGAGATGATCAGCGGCGTACGGGCCTCGTCGACCAGGATCGAGTCGACCTCGTCGACAATCGCGAAATTGTGACCGCGCTGGACGAGCTCGTCCTTCGACCACGCCATGTTGTCGCGCAGATAATCGAAGCCGAATTCATTGTTCGTGCCGTACGTGATGTCGCAGGCGTACATCTCACGGCGCTGCGCGGGCGACATATTGGCAAGAATGCAGCCGACCTCGAGGCCGAGGAATTTGTGCACCCGGCCCATCATCTCGGAGTCGCGCTCGGCCAGGTAGTCGTTCACCGTGATCAGGTGGACGCCCTTGCCGGACAGCGCGTTCAGATACGCGGGAAGCGTGCCGACGAGGGTTTTGCCCTCACCGGTCTTCATCTCGGCGACATAACCGAGATGCAGGGCGGCGCCACCCATCATCTGGACGTCGTAATGGCGCTGGCCGAGAACGCGCTTCGCCGCCTCGCGAACGGTCGCGAACGCCTCGGGGAGCAGGTCGTCCAGGCTCTCGCCGTCGGCGTACCGCTGCCTGTACTCATCGGTGAGCGCCCGCAACTCGGCGTCGGAGAGGTCGACGAAGTCCTCTTCGATGGAGTTGACCTGGTCCGCGATGCGGTGCAGTTTGCGCAGGATCTTGCCTTCGCCTGCACGCATGAGCTTGTTGAAGACGGACACTGAGGCTGGTCTCCTTGCCGGTCGGGCCTGTGCACTGGGTCGTATGTGGACTCTGGCGCGGGCACGGCAGGTGGTCCCCACCGCAACGGCCATCGTAAGCGAGGACCCCGCCACGCCGGGAGGTCCGCCCGCAGGAAGGCCCACTGTCACCCGCAAAGAGAACGGACAGGGAGCCCGGAAGGTGCCGGGCCGTCCCGAAAAGGTCTGGCGCGCCCCGCCCGCCGCGCCGAGAATCGGCCGATGGAGCCCACCACCCTCACCACCGGGCGTCTGCTGCTGCGTCCTTTCGAGCCCGCCGACACCGAGGCCGTCTTCCAGGCCTGCCAGGATCCCGGCATCCAGCGCTGGACGTCGATTCCCTCACCGTACGAACGGGAGCACGCGGAGAGCTTCACCGGCCGGATCGTGCCCGACGGCTGGCGCTACGGCACGGCGTACGCCTTCGCGGTGCTCACCCGGGGCGGCGGGGAACTGGTGGCGGCGCTGTCGTCGATCACGCGCGGTGAGGGCATCGCGGAAATCGGGTACTGGGCGGCGAAGCCGCACCGCGGCCGCGGCTACGTCACGGAGGCGGTGGGGGCCCTCGCCCGCTGGGCCTTCACCACGGCCGGCGTGGAACGCCTGGAGTGGCGCGCCGAGGTCGGCAACTACGCGTCCCGCGCGGTGGCCGAGAAGGCCGGTTTCGTCATCGAGGGCATCCAGCGCTCCGGTATCGCGAACAAGGGCGTACGCCGCGACGGCTGGATCGGCGCCCTGCTCCCCTCCGACCTCGGACTGCCCACGGACCGCCCGTACCTGCCCGCCAGGGGCTGATTTCCCGCAGTCCAGGTCCTGTTGTCAGTGTCGGCCCTTAGGGTGCGGCCATGACCAGTCTGCTGTCGCCCACGGCCTCCCTGTCCGCCGACGAAGCCCGCAGGATCGCCCTGCGCGCCCAGGGATTCCTGGGCGCGCCGGACCGGCGGGGCGGGGTACGCGGCATGCTGCGGCACCTGGGCGCGGTGCAGCTCGACACGATCTCCGTGCTGGCCCGCTCCCACGAGCTGATCGCGTACGCCCGCCTAGGCGCCGTGGGCCGGGCCGCCGTGGAGGACGCCTACTGGACCGGCAGTCATGCCTTCGAGTACTGGTCGCACGCCGCCTGCATCCTGCCCATCGAGGAATGGCCGCACTTCGCCTTCCGCCGCCGCGCCTACCGCGACCGCCCGCAGTGGCACCACGACCTGCCGGACGGCACGTACGACGCGGTGATCAAGCAGCTGCGCGCCGAAGGACCGCTCACCGCGACCGAATTGGGCGGCGCGAAGAACGGCGGGGAGTGGTGGGACTGGTCGGCGTCGAAGGTGGCCGTCGAGCGTGCGCTGATGTACGGCGAGGTGGTGTGCACCGAGCGGCGCGGCTGGAAGCGGGTCTACGACCTCGCCGAGCGCGCCGTCCCGGACGCCGTCCGCCACGACGACCTCGATGACACCGAGTGCCTTCGCCGCCTCGTACGGCTGGCCGGGCAGTCGCTCGGCGTCGGTACGCGCGCCGACATCGCGGACTACCACCGCCTCAAGGGCGAGCAGGTCGAGGCCGTGATCGCCGAGTCGGGGCTGGTTCCGGTCGAGGTCGAGGGCTGGTCGAAGCCCGCCTGGGCGGACCCCGAGGCCTTGGCGAGCGCCCCGCGCGGCCGTCACCGCACGACGCTGCTGTCGCCCTTCGACTCGCTCGTCTGGGACCGCCCGCGCACCGAACGCATCTTCGGCTTCACGCACCGCCTGGAGGCATACGTCCCCAAGCCGAAGCGGATTCACGGTTACTTCGCGATGCCCCTGCTCGCGGGCGGCCGGCTGCTGGGCCGGGTCGACCCGGCGCGCGAGGGCAAGACCCTGGTGGCGCGCCAGGTCTCCCTGGAGAGCCGGAAGGCGGCGGCGCCGATGGCCCGGGCCCTGGTCGAGGCGGCGGAGTGGGTCGGCTGCACGGACGTACGGCTGGAGCGCGTCGGCACACCGGAGCTGCGCACCGCGCTGACCGCCGAACTGGCCCGCCTCACCTGATCTCCAGGATCTTCTCCCGCATCGCGTAGACCACCGCCTCCATCCTGGAGTGCAGCTGCAGCTTCTCCAGGATGTTCCGGACATGGTTCTTCACGGTGTTCTCGGAGATGAACAACTCCTTGGCGATGTCCCGGTTGTTCATGCCGGTCGCGACCAGTTTGAGGACCTCGAGCTCCCGGTCGGTCAGCCGCGGCGCCGGGACGAGCCGTCGCTCGTCGGTGCGCTGGATCATCGACTTGAACTCCGTGAGGAGCTTGGACGCCATGGACGGGCTGATCTGGGACTGGCCGTCGGCCACCGCCCGGATCGCGGTGGCCACCTCGTCCGTGGAGATCTCCTTGAGGAGATACCCCGTCGCACCCGCCTTGATCGCGTCGTAGAGGTCCGCCTCCTCGTCGCTGATCGTCAGCATGATGATCTTCGCGCTGGGAGCCACCTCCTTGATCGAGGTACATGCCTCGATGCCACCGCGCTTGGGCATCCGTACGTCCATCAGCACGATGTCGGGCAGCAGATCGGCGGCCTTGTCCACGGCCTCCGCCCCGTCACCGGCCTCGCCGACGACCTGGATGTCCTCCTCCTGCGCCAGGACGATCTCCAGCCCCCGGCGGAACAGGGCGTGGTCGTCCACGACCAGCACCCTGATGGGCTCCTTGCGCGACCCCCCGGCGTCCGTGTCGGGGCCGTCGGCATCCTCCACGCCGAACCCGTCGTGCACCGGACCGAAGCTGTCCGCCATCGTTCCTCCCCCTGAAGGCCGTGGCCCGAAATTCATGAGCTGCCCCAACCACAGTGTGCAGAGCACCGATTGGCTTGCGACGTCATGATTTCATGCCCGGACGGCGCAGCGGTGATCCTTCGGTCGCACGATGGTGCCCCTGGGGGGCGCACAGGCGCTCCAGGGGCACCATCACAGATGGGTACGGCACGTTGCCCGCGCTGGTTCAGCGTGCCCGGCGGATCACCCGCCGAGCGCACCTCCGGCGCCGCCCGCCTCGGCCTCGGCCAGAGCGTCCGTCGTCAGGTGGATGACACCGTAGTCGTAGGCGTGCCGCCGGTAGACGACACTGGGCTCCTTCGTCTCGGAGTCGACGAAGAGATAGAAATCGTGCCCGACCAGCTCCATCTCGTAGAGCGCCTGGTCGAGCGTCATCGGTGCCGCGACGTGGGTCTTCTCGCGGACCACCAGCGGTCCTTCGCCCTGCACTTCGAGCGGGCCGATCCTGGTGGTGGGGACGGCGGGCGCCGCTTCCTCGGTGACGAGCGTCCCGTTGGCGTTGATGGCTGCGGCATCCGGCACCACCGTACCGACCTCGGCGGCCGACAGCCTGCCGTTGCCACGGCGCGTGTGGCGCTTGTCGTGCTGCTTCCGCAGCCGTGCCTCCAGCTTCCCCGTGGCGAGGTCCAGCGCCGCGTACGGGTCGGCGGCCGACGCCTCGGCCCGGATCACCGGACCACGCGAGTGAAGCGTGATCTCCACCCGGTCGGAACGGTCGGCCTGCCGCGGGTTGGGCTCCTTGGACACCTCGACGTCCAGGCTGATCACCTTGCCGTCGAGCTTCTGGATCTTGTCCAGCTTCAGCTTCTCGGCCACGTGCTTGCGGAACCTCTCGGGCACCTCGGTCTTGCGGCCCTTGACGACGATGTCCACGCAGAACTCCGTTCCCGGATAGCCCCGCTTCAGCGGCGGGGCGTCTCCCTTTTGCACCAGGTTCCGGTGCTCACCGGAACCTCGGACTTGGTGACTTTCACCTCCTCCTCCCCAGTCGACAAGGTCCCCACCCCATCGACTTCGGGCTGAAGAGAAAACCCGAAGCGCAGCCGTTCACATAAACCTATGAGGTGCAGGCTCTGCTTTTCCTCACAACCGAACATAGCTCGCTCGGACGTATGTCGGCACCCGCTACCGGTGCGTACCTCCGATCAAGTGCTTTTCCTCTGTCTCCACCTGCAACGATCCAAGTTCCCCGTCAGTTCCGGTTTATTCCGAAAGAGAGCGCCGGTGCCGCGACCACAGCCGCGTTCAACTGGCCGGATGCGGGAATCAGCCGTTCTCGGGTGGCACTCAGTGCACGGGCCGCCTCCACGAGCGAAGCCCCCGTTGTCATGAGATCGTCCACCAGTACGGCCCGGCCGCCCTCCAGCAGCCGGCCGCCCCCGGCGGTCACTTCCAGGGCCCCCGCCAGGTTCGCGCCCCGCTCCCGGGCGCTCAGACCCGACTGGTCGTACACCGCGCGCCGCTGCCTGAGCACCGCGAGCACCCGGGCCGGTACCCCGGCGCGCCGTAGTTCGCCCGCGGCCGCCAGCGCGATCCGGCGCGCCGGATCGTGCCCGCGCGCCCTGACCGCCCCGGGCGCGGACGGCACGGGTACGAGCAGCAGCGGCCCCGCCGCCCCGGCCGGTGAACCGGCCGTCGCACCCCGTACCGCGCCCGCCAGCGCGACACCCAGCGGTCCGGCCAGCCCCAGCGCGCCCCGTTCCTTGTGCCCGAGCAGCACGGCCCGTACCGCGTCCTCGTACGGAGCGGCGGCATGGACCACCGGCAGCCCCGGCGGCTCGGGACACGGGCGCACCCGGCGCGCACCCGCGCCGTACAGGGCCTGCCCGCACTCCGGGCACAGGAGCGTCCGCGGCCTGCCGCAGCCGCCGCACGCGACCGGCAGCACCAGGCCGGAGATCTCCCGCCACCACCCGCGCATGGCACCCACCCTGCCGGGCCGCGCCCGCGACAGCCACCCCTGTGGAAAACCCAGAGGGGCCGGAAGCCGGGAACCTGCACCTGCACCTGTTGCGGAAACGGGGGGCGGAAGCGGGCCGGCTAGCCCGGGTAGACCGGGGACGATCCCTTGCTGACCACGGTCTTCCAGTTGGCGCCCGGCGGCAACCGCACAATCCCGTCCTCCAGCGAGTGCGCCAGCAGCGGCAGCCGGTCGTCGTCCGCCGAGGCGACCGCCGTCACCCGGTTCGCGCCCGGCACCGACTGGGCGTCCGACGTCGAACCGTCCGTCTGCAGGTACCGCAGTTGCTGCACCCCGCCGGACTCGCGGCCGACCACCACCAGACGGCTGCGGCCGGCCCAGGACACGGCCGTCACTTCCTCCATCTGCGGGGCGATGGGCCGCAGGTCGGCAACGGACACTTCCGGCTTGTCATCGGGCCCGTGCCGCTCGACCCGGCCGAGCTTCAAGGTCGTCCGGCCGTCCTGCGAGACCAGCAGAGCGATCCGTACACCGTCCGCCGACACCTTCAGGGCTTCGACACGAGCCCCGTCGAGGCCGTCGACGACCTTGACCTCCTCCGGCTCGCCCTCGCCGCCCGCCAGCCGCAGGAGCCGCGGCTGGCGGGGGTCCCGGTCGGCCACCCACAGGTCGCCCCGGCCGTCCCAGCTCGGCGCCGAGAGACGGTCCGTCTTCTCCTTGGCGCTGCTGGTCAGCACCGGCTCCCGTGGCTCGCCGTCCGAGACGACGGACGCCACATACAGCGCGTGCGCCTCCTGCGAGACCCCTGCCGCCCGCCGTTCGTCGCGCGCCACCGCGACCGCGCCGAGCTGCCGCTCGCCGTTGCCGAAGGGGCCCGGCACGGGGTCGGCCTCATCGTCGGCGTCGGCGTTCTCGGTGTTGGCCACCATCCGTACGAGACGCTGCTTGGTGTCGAGGAAGTACTGGTAGTCGGGGCTCCCCGAAGCGCGTTCCGGAGCGAAGTCCTGCGCCTGGTCGCCGCCGAGCACGCACAGCGCCGAGCCGTCCGACCGCTGCAGCTCCACCTGGCCGGCCCGGTACGACGTCAGGTCCCGCAGGGTGAACAGCAGTTGGGCCGCCATCTCCCTGCACCGCTTCTGGCCGACGTTGGACGCCTTCCCGTTGAGCGGCACCTTGAGAGCGTTGCGGTCGTCGAACACCAGCGACTTGGTGCCCTCCTTCAGCTTCAGTGCCGTACCCGTGGGAAAACTCGAGCTCACCACCGGCTTCAGCCAGTTGGTCGGGCCGCTCAGCAGCGCCTCGACCGTCTGCGTCACCGGGTCCATCTGGGTCTGCGGGTCCATGCGCTTGCGCACATAGATCGGGTCGGCGACCAGCCACGGGTGGGCGGCCCCGGTCCGCTCGGACGACGTACCCGAGGCGAAGTAGTACTTGTTGACAGAGCTGTAGATGCGCTCGAAGTCCGACTCGCCGAGCACCAGGCCCTGCGGCAGACCGTCGATGCGCCACTCCTGGCCGTCCGGACCGCTCTGCCTGCTGAGATGGATCGTCTCGTGGTACTCGCGGTTGACCGGCCGGTACGCGCGCTGCCCGTTCACCTCGGCGATCTCCGTGCCGGTCAGCGCGTACGTATAGACCCCGCCCTCGCGGTCACTGGCCCGCTGGTCCTGGGGCACCGGGCCGTTGGCCAGCACCGTGACCCGGCTCGGGTCCCATGTGTCGGACGCCTTCTTCGTCAGGTACTTGCGGGCCGTGGCGAACTGCGGGTCGTCGCCCGTCATCGCCTCCAGGAACCCCTCGACGATCTCGTTGGGCTGCGCCCCGTCCCTCGGGGCCATCCCGTACACCCGCACCTGCGAGTCACCGCGCGGAGAAGCGTCCACGGCCTCCACGTCACCGCTGTCCGGCATGGACGCACAGCCGGCCAGCAGCACGCCGCACCCCAGCAGCACCGGCGTACGGGGCACCCGCCACCGGCCGCCGCGTCCTCGCTCAGTGCCCACGGGTGCTGTCCTTCCGCTCCGCCTGCGATGAACTGTCGCCGTCGCCCGCCGGGCGCGCCACCACCCGGGCCCCACTGCCCGGCAGCGCCGTCGGGTCCGCCGTGGGCACCGCGCGCGACGCCGTCGGCAGCGGCGACCGCTCGGCACCCGGCTGAGCGGGCACGGTCGCGAGCCGGTGCGCGCCGCTGTCCGGCCCGTTGCCCGCGATCCGGCTGTCCGCCTCCGCGCGCTCGCGCCCACGCCGTGAATCCTCGGGTTCCAGCGGAATCGGCGAGCCGCGCAGCGACTCGTCCGCCGTACGCGGCAGGGTCAGCCTGAACTGCGATCCGCCGCCCGGCTCTCCCCACGCCTGCAGCCAGCCGCCGTGCAGCCGCGCGTCCTCGACGGCGATGGACAGCCCGAGGCCGGTCCCGCCGGTGGTACGCGCCCGCGCCGGATCGGCACGCCAGAACCGGTTGAAGACCCGCGTCGCCTCCCCCGGCTTGAGCCCGACGCCGTAGTCACGGACCGCCACGGCGACCGCTCCGCCCGCGGCGCCCAGCCGGACCACGACGTCCCGGCCCTCACCGTGCTCGACGGCGTTGACCACGAGATTGCGCAGGACGCGCTCCACGCGCCGGGCATCGGCCTCGGCGACGACGGGCTGTTCGTCACCGGTCACCCGTATCCGGGTTCCCTTGCGCTCGGCCAGCGGCTCGGCGCCCTCGATGACCCGGCGTACGACCTCACGCAGGTCTATCGGCTCGGCCTCCAGGGCCGCCGCGCCCGCGTCGAACCGGCTGATCTCCAGCAGGTCGGCGAGCAGCGACTCGAACCGGTCCAGCTGCCCGGCGAGCAGCTCGGCGGACCGCGCCGTCACCGGGTCGAAGTCGGAACGCGCCTCATGGATGACGTCGGCGGCCATCCGTACGGTCGTCAGCGGTGTGCGCAGCTCGTGCGAGACGTCCGAGACGAAGCGCCGCTGCAGCCGGGACAGCTCCTCCAGCTGCTGGATCTTGACCTGCAAATTCTGCGCCATCTTGTTGAAGGCCTCACCGAGCCGGGCGATGTCGTCCTCGCCCGTGACCTTCATACGCTCCTGGAGCCGGCCGGCGGACAGCCGCTCGGCGACCCCCGCGGCCATGCGCACGGGCGTGACGACCTGTCGCACGACCAGCCACGCGATGCCGCCGAACAGGACGACGACGAACACTCCCGCGGTGGCGAGCGTGGTCTTCACCAGGCTCAGCGACTCCTCCTCCTGCGTCAGCGGGAAGAGGTAGTAGAGCTGGTAGGGCTGGCCGCTGTTGTCGTTCAGCTGCTTGCCGATGACCAGGCCCGGTTCGGGATCCTGCGCGTCCGTGTACGTGATCCGGACAAAGGCCTTGTACGCCTTGCCGGTCCCCTCGTCGATGGCGTCCCGCAGTTTCTGCGGCACGCTCGCACTCTGGTTCACGCCGCCCGAGGCGCGCGGCCCCCGGTTGATGGAACTCTCGTCGTCCGAGTCGGCGCTCAGCGCCACCACGTGGAAGGCCTGCCGGCCGCCACTGGCCAGCTGCTCGACCAGCTCGGTCCGCCAGTTGGTGGAGTTGCGGGCGGCAGCCCGGATCTCCGAGCTGTCACCGGCCCCCGCACCCGTTCCCGCGACGGCACGGGCCTTCTCCTCCGCCACGTCGAATCCACCGGCCGCCTGGCTCTGGGCGGCCTCCTGCTTCGCGTCGAGCAGGCCGTTGCGCACCTGCCACATCACGACGAAACCGAGCAGCAGCACCACACCGAGCGACATCAGCAGCGAGCCGACGACCACGCGCAGCTGGATGTTCCGCCGCCACAGCCGCAGGGAGGGCAGCAACGGCCGGCGCACCCAGCGCGCGAAGAGCCGCAGCGCGGGCCCGCCCTGCAGAAAACGGCCGCCCCTGGACGCGGGCATCCCTCGCCGGGGACCGGCAGCCCGCCCCGTACGGACTCCCGGCTCCCCGGGCATCGGAGCAGCGCTGCCTCGGGTCATGTCAGCTCGGTCCGGCCTTGTAGCCGACCCCGCGGACGGTCACGACGATCTCCGGCCGCTCGGGGTCCTTCTCGACCTTCGAGCGCAGCCGCTGAACATGGACATTGACCAGCCGGGTGTCCGCGGCATGGCGATATCCCCACACCTGCTCCAGCAGCACCTCGCGGGTGAACACCTGCCACGGCTTACGGGCGAGCGCGACCAGCAGGTCGAACTCGAGCGGGGTCAGGGCGATGGACTGCCCCTCACGCTTCACGGAGTGCCCGGCCACGTCAATGACCAGGTCCCCGATCGCCAGCTGTTCCGGCGCCGGCTCCTCCGACCTCCTCAGTCGCGCCCTGATACGGGCGACGAGCTCCTTGGGCTTGAACGGCTTGACGATGTAGTCGTCAGCACCGGACTCCAGCCCAACGACCACATCTACGGTGTCGCTCTTGGCGGTGAGCATCACGATCGGCACCCCGGACTCGGCCCGGATCAGCCGGCAGACTTCGATGCCGTCCCGTCCGGGCAGCATGAGATCCAGCAGCACCAGGTCGGGCTTGGCCTCCCTGAATGCGGCAAGTGCCTTGTCGCCATCCGCTACGAACGACGGTTCAAATCCTTCACCACGCAGCACAATGCCGAGCATCTCGGCCAGTGCGGTGTCGTCGTCGACGACAAGGACGCGTCCCTTCATAAACGACATCATCCCATTAGCTAATCGTTACCTGGCGTGACCTGGCACACAGCTCTGCCAGTCCGGCCCCCGTGACCGGGGAAATCGCACCCTGTTCCGTGACGATCGCGGTCACCAGCTCCGGCGGCGTTACGTCGAAAGCCGGGTTGTACGCCTGTGTTCCCAACGGCGCCACAGGCATCCCGGCCCCCATCCCGGCATCGGAACCGGCCACCGGAATCAACGGCACGGTGAACTCTGTCACCTCCTGCCCCGACCGCTGCTCCACCTCGATGGACGCACCGTCCGGAGTGCCGAGATCCACGGTCGTCACAGGTGCGACGACAATGAACGGTACGTGGTGGTACTTGGCCAGTACCGCGAGCGGATAGCTCCCCACCTTGTTCGCCACCGAACCGTCGGCGGCGATCCGGTCCGCCCCGATCAGTACGGCGTCCACCTCACCGGCGGCGAACAGCGAACCCGCCGCGTTGTCCGTGAGCAGCGTGTACGCCATCCCGTTGCGGGCCGCCTCGTACGTCGTGAGCCTGGCCCCCTGCAGCAGCGGGCGGGTCTCGTCGACCCACAGCCGCCGCAGCCTGCCTGTCCGGTGCGCCGCCAGCGCCACTGCGAACGCCGTGCCCTCACCGCCCGAGACCAGCGCCCCGGTGTTGCAGTGGGTCAGGATCCGGTGCCCGCCCCCTGGCAGCAGCTCCTCCAGCAGAACCAGCCCGTGCTCCGCCATGCGCACGCTGGCCTCGGCGTCGGCCCGGTGCAGTTCCCGCGCCGCGGCCAGCGCGGACGCCGCCGCCCCCTCGGTGTCCGCCCCCTTCCCGACGGCCGCCCGGTAGGCCTCCGCCGCGAGCCGCACCCCGTACCCGAGATTCACCGCAGTGGGCCGCGCCCGCTGCAGCAGCGCCGCGGCCTCGTCCACGTCGTACCCCCGCGCGGCGGCCAGAGCTACGCCGTAGGCACCGGCGAGGCCCAGCAGCGGTGCCCCGCGGACGGCGAGCGTCTGGATGGCCTGCACCAGGGCAGGCACATCCGTACAGACCAGCTCGACCTCCTCGGCGGGCAGCCGCGTCTGGTCGAGCAGCACCAGCACGGGCCCCTCGGGCGGTTCCTCCCAGCGCAGCGAAGGGAGCGCGGGCGGCTTGGCGCCCGCTGGGAATTGCGCGTCCTGATCAGCCATCTGCCCAGTCTGCCGGTGAGGCACCGACAATTGAAGGTCCAAAGGAGATACGGGGCCCGGCCCACCGGCAGGTCCCCCATGACACGATGGCTGTCAACCTGCCGCCGCGACCGCGGGCGGGCACCGTGAAGGAGCGACAATGAACGACTCTCCGGGCTGGGCCTCGCCCGGATCTGCCCCCTCCGACGACCAGAAGTCCGGCGTTCCCCGGCCCGCCGAGCCGGCCGACCAGAACGACGCCGCGTCGAAGTGGTCCAAGGCGCAGCCGCCGGCCGGCCAGTGGTCCGCGCCCACCGCCCCCGGTGGGCCCCCGAGCCTTCCGCAGCAGCCCGCGCCGAACTGGGGCGGCAGGCCCCAGGGAGGCGGCTGGGGAGGCCCGCCCCCCGCCGCCAAGCCGGGAGTGATCCCGCTGCGCCCGCTCGGGGTCGGCGAGATCCTCGACGGAGCGGTGTCGACACTGCGCGCCCACTGGCGCACCGTCCTCGGCATCACGGTCACCGTCGCCGTGGTCACGCAGATCTGCGACGTCCTGATCCAGCGCTACCTGCTGCCCGAACCGGCCCAGGTCGACCCGAACGCCACGCCGTCCGAGGCCCTGAGCCAGTCCCTCGACGCGATGCAAACCACCCTGGTCGGTGCGTCCCCCTCCTTCGTGATCACCCTCATCGCCACGCTCTTCACCACGGCGCTGCTCACCATGGTGGTCAGCCGCTCCGTACTCGGCCGCCCCGTCACGCTCTCCGACGCCTGGCGCGAGGCCAAGCCCCGGCTGCCGCAGCTGCTCGGCCTGACCCTGCTGCTCACCGCCATGACCGTCGGAATCATGGTGGTCGGCATCGCGCCCGGATTCCTGCTCGGCTCCGGAGCAGGAATCGCGCTGTCGCTGCTGGGCGGTCTCGCGGCCTTCGTCGTCACCCTGTGGCTGATGATCCGCTTCAGCCTCGCCTCCCCCGCACTGATGCTGGAGCGGCAGGGCATCATGAAGTCCCTGACCCGGTCCGCCAAGCTGGTGAGCGGCGCCTGGTGGCGCATCTTCGGCATCCTCCTGCTCACGGGCCTCCTGACCTTCATCGTGTCGATGATCATCGCCGTACCGTTCGGTCTCATCGCCTACGCCGCGGACGACGGTCTGGGCGGACTCCTCACCGGGCAGGCGCCCGAATTCGGCTGGCCCTTCCTGATCATCACCGGTATCGGCGCAGTGATCGCCTCCTCGATCACCTACCCGATCTCCGCCGGTGTGAGTGTCCTGCTCTACGTGGACCAGCGCATCCGCCGTGAGGCCCTCGACCTCGAACTCGCCCGCGCCGCGGGCCTCCCCGGCTACGGCCCCCAGCAGCCCACCGACACCACTCCCGGAGGCTGATGCGGTGTCCGCGGCGGGGGGCAGGACAGCGGCGCGCCTCTGGGCTCGCGCAAGTGACGACGTACCGGTGGACACTCCACGCGTCCCGGCCCGCGAGGCCGCGGAACGCGAACTGTCCAAGCCGATGTACCACGAGAACGACCCGAATCTCCTCGAGCGTGCCATCGACCGCTTCTGGGAGTGGGTCAACGACCTGTTCACCGCCGCTTCCGGAGCCACACCCGGGGGCGCGGTCGGACTCGTGGTCGTCGTCGTGCTCGTCGTGCTCCTCGTCGTCGGCCTGTGGCTGCGCCTCGGCACCCCGCAGCGCACACCTTCCTCCGAAGGCGCGCTGTTCGACGAAGGCCCGCGCAGCGCGGCGGAGCACCGCACCGCCGCAGAGGAACACGCCGCCGCGCACCGCTGGAACCAGGCCGTCCAGGAGCGCATGCGAGCCGTCGTGCGCTCCCTGGAGGAGCGGGCACTCCTCGACCCGCGCCCCGGTCGCACCGCGGACGAGGCCGCGGCGGAAGCCGGACGTTCCCTGCCCGGCCACGCCGACCGGCTGCGCGCCGCCGCCCGCGAGTTCGACGACGTCATATACGGCGGCCGCACCGCCGACGGGCAGGCGTACCGGCGCCTGAGCGAACTCGACTCCGACCTCCGGCGCACGAAGCCACTGCTCGACGCCACGGTCCAGGGAGCTGCCGAATGACCGGAGCTCCCGCACTCTCCACATCGACCGCCCTCACCGTCCGCCAGGTCTGGACGCGCAGCCGCGGTCTCCTCCTGGGGGCGGTCGTCGTCCTGGTCGCCGGGATCGCCATCGCCGCCGCACGCTCCGGCGACCAGCACGGCAGCCTCGACCCCCGCTCCGCGGACCCTCAGGGCAGCCGCGCCGTCGCCGAACTTCTCGCAGCCCGCGGTGTCACCACCCGCGTGGTCACCACCCTCGGCGAAGCCACGAGCGCGGCAGCACCCGGCACCACTCTCCTGGTGACGACCCCCGATCTCCTGACACCCCACCAGCAGAGGCAGCTCCGCACGGCGGTACAGGACTCCGGCGCCCGCACCGTCCTCCTCGCCCCGGGCACCCCTTCCGTGTCCACCCTCGCACCGGGTGTACGCGCCTCGGCCCGCACCGCCGTGTCGGCACGCTCCCCCCAGTGCTCGCTGCCCGCCGCACTCCGCGCCGGCGACGCCGACACCGGCGGAATCCGCTACACCACCGACGTCCCCGGCAACGACGCCTGCTACCTCAGCGACGGCCTCCCCACCGTTCTCCGCGTCCCTGCCCCAGCAGACGGCGACACCGTCCTGCTGGGCGCGCCGGACATCCTCCACAACGACCGCCTCGACAAACAGGGCAACGCCTCGCTCGCCCTTCAACTCCTCGGTTCCCGGCCTCACCTCGTCTGGTACCTCCCCTCGCTCGGCGACGCCTCGGCCACCGACGGCGGCAAAAGCAGCTTCTACGACCTGGTCCCTCCGGGCTGGCTCTGGGGAACACTCCAACTCGCCCTCGCCGCCGTGCTCACCGCCGTCTGGCGCGCCCGCCGGCTCGGCCCCCTCGTCACCGAACAGCTCCCCGTAGCCGTCCGGGCCTCCGAAACCACCGAAGGCCGCGCCCGCCTCTACCGCAGGGCCAACGCCCGCGACCGCGCGGCCTCGGCCCTGCGCTCGGCGACCCGCACCCGGCTGGCCCCCCTTCTCGGCGTGCCCCTCTCCCGGGCCCACGCCTCCGACGTCCTGCTCCCAGCCGTCTCCGCCCACCTGCCGACGACCGGCCGGGACCTTCCGGCCCTCCTCTTCGGCACCGCACCCCCCGACGACGCCGGCCTCATCCGCCTGGTAGACGAACTCGACGCCCTCGAAAGAGAGGTACGCGCTTCATGAGCGCCCAGCCCGCAGAGAACCCGGACAGCGCCCGAGCCTCGCTCGAAGCCCTGCGCACCGAGATCGCAAAGGCCGTGGTCGGCCAGGATCCCGCTGTCACCGGACTCGTCGTAGCCCTCCTCTGCCGAGGCCACGTCCTGCTCGAAGGAGTCCCCGGAGTGGCCAAGACGCTGCTCGTCCGCGCACTCGCGGCCTCCCTCGAGCTGGACACGAAACGCGTCCAGTTCACCCCCGACCTCATGCCCAGTGACGTCACGGGCTCCCTGGTCTACGACGCCCGCACCGCCGAGTTCTCCTTCCAGCCCGGTCCCGTCTTCACCAACCTCCTGCTCGCGGACGAAATCAACCGCACGCCTCCCAAGACCCAGGCATCTCTCCTGGAGGCAATGGAGGAACGACAGGTCACGGTCGACGGCACCCCCCGCCCCCTGCCCGACCCCTTCCTGGTCGCCGCGACCCAGAACCCCGTGGAGTACGAGGGCACTTACCCTCTCCCCGAGGCCCAGCTGGACCGCTTCCTCCTCAAGCTCACGGTTCCGCTCCCGTCCCGCGAGGACGAGATCGGCATCCTGACCCGCCACGCGGAGGGCTTCAATCCCCGTGACCTGCAGGCCGCGGGCCTACGCCCGGCTGCCGGCCCCGCCGACCTGGAGGCGGCCCGCGCCGCCGTGGCCAAGACCTCTGTCTCCGCGGAGATCACCGGCTATGTCGTGGATATCTGTCGAGCCACCCGCGAATCCCCCTCGCTCGCTCTCGGCGTCTCCCCTCGAGGCGCCACCGCCCTGCTCTCCACCGCCCGGGCCTGGGCCTGGCTCACCGGCCGGGACTATGTCATTCCCGATGATGTGAAAGCCCTGGCCCTCCCCACCTTGCGCCACCGCATCCAGCTCCGGCCCGAGGCCGAGATGGAAGGAGTCACCGCAGACTCCGTCATCACCGCGATCCTCACCCACGTCCCCGTCCCCCGCTGAGGCGATGACTGTGGCTCTCACCGGACGAACCGCACTCCTCGCGGCCCTCGGCTCGATCCCCATCGGCATCCTCGCGCCGAACTGGTCCGGGGTCCTCGCCGTGAACGCTCCCCTCACACTCGCAATTCTGTGCGACTACGCCCTGGCCGCACCAGTGCGAAAGCTCCGTTTCACCCGAAGTGGTGACACGTCAGTTCGACTGGGTGACAGTGCTGAGATCCAGCTGACCGTCACCAACCCCTCGGGCCGCCCCCTGCGTGGCCAGCTCCGCGACGCCTGGCCGCCCAGCAGCTGGCCCACGGGCACCGAACAGACAGCATCACGTCACAAACTGGCGATCCCCGCCGGCGAGCGCCGTCGCCTCACCACCGTCCTCCGGCCCACCCGCCGCGGCGACCGCCACTCAGAACGGATCACCGTCCGCTCGTTCGGACCTCTCGGTCTCGCAGCCCGTCAGGGCACCCACCGAGTCCCCTGGACGGTCCGCGTCCTGCCTCCCTTCACAAGCCGGAAGCACCTCCCCTCCAAGCTGGCCCGCCTTCGCGAACTCGACGGCCGCACCAGCGTCCTGACACGCGGCGAAGGAACCGAATTCGACAGCCTTCGCGACTACGTGCCCGGTGACGACATCCGCTCCATCGACTGGCGTGCCACCGCCCGGCAGAACACCGTCGCCGTACGCACGTGGCGCCCGGAACGCGACCGCCACATCCTTCTCGTCCTCGATACCGGCCGCACGTCGGCCGGCCGCGTCGGCGACGTACCGCGCCTGGACGCATCAATGGACGCGGCTCTTCTCCTCGCCGCTCTCGCCTCGCGGGCGGGAGACCGAGTGGACCTGCTCGCCTACGACCGCCGCGTCCGCGCCCAGGTCCAGGGCCGCACCGCAGGTGACGTCCTGCCCGCGCTCGTCAATGCCCTGGCTCCCCTGGAGTCCGCGCTGGTGGAAACCGACGCCCGGGGCCTCAGCGCAATGGCTTTGGCCAACGCCCCCCGGCGCTCCCTGGTCGTGCTGCTCACCAGCCTGGACGCCGCACCGGTCGAGGAGGGCCTCCTCCCCGTGCTCCCGCAGCTCACCCAGCGCCACACCGTCCTGGTGGCTTCAGTGGCAGATCCTCGCATCGAACAGATGGCAACCAGCCGTGGCACAGCGGACGCAGTCTACGAAGCCGCCGCCGGCACACAGGCTCAGCAGCAACGCCGCCACACGGCAGAAAAGCTCATCCGCCACAACGTCACCGTCGTTGACGCCTTCCCCGACGACCTGGCCCCGGCCCTCGCCGACGCCTATCTCGCACTGAAGACAGCAGGCCGCCTATAAAAAACTCACACGGAAAGGCCCTACCGACGGCCGGCCTGAGGAACCTGAGGAAATGGCCCCGGAACGCAGAAAAGCCCCGCACCAGGAGGTGCGGAGCTTTCCCACAATAATTGTTCGGCGGTGTCCTACTCTCCCACAGGGTCCCCCCTGCAGTACCATCGGCGCTGAAAGGCTTAGCTTCCGGGTTCGGAATGTAACCG